>QCEM01000015.1 GCA_003280605.1 SAR116 cluster bacterium AG-355-O21
ATCGCAGACAAGACAGACCGGTGCCGCAAAGGCGATTTCAAGGCGAAGGTGGCTCTTGAAGCTTTGCGTGGCGACAAGACGATCCAGGAAATAGCGACCCGGCACAAGGTGCACCCAAACCAGGTGAGCACATGGAAGCGTCAGGCGATGGAGGGTCTGGGCGCGGTGTTTTCGGGTGGCGCCGATAAGGGCCGTGGAGATCACGAGGACGAGGTCCATGATCTGCACGCCAAGATCGGCCAGTTGACGGTGGAACGGGATTTTTTGGCCAAAGGGCTCAGGCGATGAGCCGGGGGGAACGCAAGGCGATGATCAGGCGTAACCGCCCCGGCCTGAGCTTGAGCCGCCAATGCGATCTGCTTTCGATCAGCCGGTCTTCGTTCTATTACGTTCTGAAGGGCGAGAGCCCGGAGAACCTGACGCTGATGCGGCGTATCGATGAGTTGTTCCTCAAGTATCCATTTTACGGCTCTCGCCAGATGGTGCGCCAGTTGCGCCGCGAGGGCGTTGGCGCCGGTCGGCATCGCGTTCGACGCCTGATGCGATTGATGGGCCTGGAGGCGATTTATCAGGCGCCGAGAACCAGTGACCCTCACCCGGAACACAGGATTTACCCGTATCTGCTGAGGAATCTGGAGATCACGCGACCCAATCAGGTCTGGTGTGCCGACATTACCTACATCCCGGTTCAGCGCGGCTTTTTGTATCTGGTCGCGATCATGGACTGGGCGACCCGCCACGTCCTCGCGTGGTGGCTGTCGAACACCATGGATGCCGGGTTCTGCGTCGAGGCCCTGAACGAGGCGCTGTCCAGATACGGCAAACCGGAAATCTTCAATACAGATCAGGGCAGCCAGTTCACCAGCTATGACTTTACTGGTGTCCTCAAGGACGCGGAGATCACGATCTCCATGGACGGGCGGGGCCGGTGCATGGACAACATCTTCATCGAACGCCTGTGGCGTTCGCTCAAGTACGAGGCCATCTATCTGCACGAATTGACGGACGGCTTTGTGGCCGAGCGTGTGATCGGCGAATGGATCGACTTCTAAAACACCGAGCGGCCCCATTCGTCCTTCGATGGCCGGACGCCAGCAGAGGCTTACGGAAATGTACGGCCTGTGGATATGATGGATAAGCCTGACGGCTTACCCACATCCCCACAGGTTCCACAACAGCAACAAGATGTGATAAACAGGATTCAGGCAGCATGATCAGCAACAGGAATACACCTTAACTTCGCTGCCTAACTGTCCAACAATGTGGGACCACCTCAGACCATGGATGAATCTGGTTATTTTGATGAAATGCACGGCATAGATGGGGAGACTACCCGTCCAGCATACCAACTATATAATGACTGGTATAAATCAGAAGACGCCACTCGCTTGCGCAAGAAGCAAAAAGAGGCAGAAAGATTATTTCGCCTGACGGGTATAACGTTCAATGTTTATGGTGATGAAAAGGCGGAAGAAAGGTTAATCCCCTTCGATATCGTTCCACGGATACTGTCTGGACGTGAATGGGCACGTCTGTCTCAAGGTATTCGCCAGCGCGTTGGTGCGATTAATGCTTTTTTGCATGACATTTATCACAAACAAGAAATTTTGAAAGCTGGCAGACTACCTGTAGATCTAGTGTCAAATAACGAAGCATTTTTGCCTCAAATGTTAGGGGTTAATCCAGCTGGAAAAGTGTATACGCATGTCGTTGGAATTGATTTAGTTAGAACTGGTCCAGACGAATTTTACGTCCTGGAAGATAATGCGAGAACACCTTCGGGTGTAAGCTATATGCTCGAAAACAGGGAAACTATGCTGCAAATGTTCCCAGAGCTTTTCGCCGCAAATCGTGTTGCTCCAATTTCAAATTATCCAGCACTTCTACATCAATCTTTGTCCGAAAGTGCTCCCGCATGGATAAATGATAATCCAACAATCGCACTTTTAACTCCAGGCACCTTTAATTCTGCATATTACGAACACAGCTTCCTTGCGGATAAAATGGGAATTGAGCTTGTTGAAAGTCACGACCTTCAGGTTGTAGATGGCCGTGTCGCTATGCGTACAACAAAGGGTTACACTCCAATTGATGTATTATACCGCCGTGTTGATGACGATTATTTAGATCCGTTGAATTTTAATCCTGAAAGTCAACTTGGTGTTCCAGGCATATTTGATGTCTATCGCGCTGGTGGAATTACAATTGCAAACGCACCAGGGACAGGCATTGCGGACGACAAAGCAATTTACAGTTACATCCCAGACATCATTGAATTTTATACTGGTGAAAAACCTATTTTAAAAAATGTGCCCACTTGGAGGTGTAGCGATAAGGACAGTTTACAATACGTCCTAGAAAACCTTGCTGAACTGGTAGTGAAGGAAGTGCATGGCTCTGGTGGGTATGGGATGTTAATTGGTCCTGCTGCTACGAGAAAAGAGTTGGAGGCTTTTAAAAGAAAATTAAGAGCACGGCCGCGCAATTATATTGCACAACCAACGCTATCGCTATCGACAGTGCCAATTTTCACAAAAGCGGGCTTGGCTCCAAGGCATGTTGACTTGCGGCCCTTCGTTTTAGTCAGCCCAAACAGAATTGATATTACCCCTGGTGGTCTTACACGCGTCGCACTCAAGAAAGGGAGCCTTGTTGTTAATTCTTCGCAAGGGGGTGGTACAAAAGATACTTGGGTGCTGGAGGATTAACGCATGTTAGGACGCACCGCAGGTGGATTATTTTGGATGTTCCGCTACTTGGAGCGCGCAGAAAATATATCCAGACTCATTGATGCCGGTTTGAGAATTTCGCTAACAAGAAGTGGTGATAATCAGGGTGACTGGAATAGCATATTAAAGACTGCAGCGGTTTTAGAAAAATTTCATGAGGCATATTCATTAGAAATCAATCTGACCTCTGCAACAGACTGGTTATTAAGAGACAAAACAAATCCATCAAGCGTCTTAGTTTCTATTGAGTCTGCGCGTAGCAACGCTCGAATGGTTCGGACTGCGCTCACACGTGAGGTTTGGGAGGCTGTAAATGAAGCGTGGATGCTGATATCGCAAGCGCTAAGCCGAAAAGTTTCTGAGCGTGATCTGCCTGCTGTTCTACATCTAATCAGAGAACGGGTAGCATATGTGCGTGGCTCATTGCATGGGACCATGCTTAGAAATGAGATTTTTAACTTTGCGCGTATTGGAACTTTTTTGGAAAGAGCAGATAGTACAGCGCGCATTTTAGACGTGAAATATTACGTTTTATTGCCGTCGGCATCTTTTATTGGATCATCTCTCGATAACGTCCAATGGAGCACAATACTTCGCTCAGTATCCGGTGAGGGTGGTTTTCAAATGTCTTACGGTCAGCGCCCAAAGCCACGAGAAATTGCACAGTTTCTAATACTGGATAATCGTATGCCTCGCAGTTTGACCTTTTGTGCAAATAAAATTGTTTCCAATCTGCAATATTTACAAATAGATAATTTGCAAGCGCCGCCATCAAGCGCCATGGCAAATCGTTTATTGTTGTCTGAAAAGAATATTGATCAAATTTTTGATGAAGGGTTACACGAATATATCCAAAATTTCTTATTACAAAGTGCGGAATTGGCGCGGCAGGTTGAAGTTGATTATCGATTTTATAGATGACTAAAACACTAAAGATTGAGCATCAAACATCGTATTCTTATGGGGCTGAATTGGCTTACGCTGTTTTACAGTTGAGATTAACACCCGTGAAGATTATGGGACAGGTCATAGAGGACTGGCAATGTCATATTCATGGTGGCAAGGAAGAATTTAACTTCACAGATCAGAATGGAAACATAGTAAAGTTAATAACCTCTGAGCCAGATACCAAGGTAATAGAAATCAAAGCGAGCGGAACCGTTAAAGTCAATGATACAAATGGTGTGGCTGGTGAGATCGCGTGTTCGACGCCAACATGGTTATTTAAAAACCAAACGCCCCTAACTGATCTGGGAAATTTAAGCGGTGACTTCACGAACAATTGCGCAGGTGATATTGGAAGCATCGGTTGGCTACACTCACTCTCAGCTCAAATAAAAGATAAAGTTCACTATAAAATCGCGGAGACAGAGACGAATAGTTCTGCTCTCCAAGCCGTGCAAAAAGGCTTGGGTGTTTGCCAAGATCATACTCATATCTTTATTGGATGCTGCAGATCTGTTGGTATTCCATCGCGTTACGTTTCTGGGTATTTGCTACTTGATGATGTGGAACATCAAACTGCTATGCATGCTTGGGCAGAAGCTTTTGTTCCATCGTTAGGCTGGGTTGGATTTGATGTTTCAAACGGTGTCTCACCCGACACGAAATATGTTCGAATTGCTCAAGGCCGAGATTACAAAGATGTTGCACCTGTAAAGGGAAGTATTTTTGGTGGTCTAGAAGAGTTGATGTCGGTAAACTTAATTGTACAACAACAGTAGGAATAAGGTGTGTCATATTGCGTAGCGATGCAGCTCAACAATGGGCTTATATTCATGTCAGACACACGGACAAATGCGGGTGTCGATAATATTTCTCAATCCTGCAAGTTGTTCACATTTGAGAAAAAAAACGAACGATTTATCACCCTATTGGCTGCGGGAAATCTTGCAACCACTCAGTCTGTGATATCTCTTTTAGAAGAAAGAAATAAAGCACCGACAGAGCGCGGGCCATCCATTATGGAAGCGCCGTCGATGTTTCAAGTGGCGCGGTTGGTTGGTGACACGCTTCGAGAAGTTATTCAACGTAATTCAGACGTAGGTCAAAAAGCGGATTCAACCTTTCATGCGACCTTTATCGTAGGCGGACAAATAGATGGAAGTGAACCTCGGCTCTTTTTGATCTATCCAGAAGGGAATTTTATCGAAGCCAGTACGGATACCCCATATTCTCAGATTGGTGAGACGAAATATGGAAGACCGATAATGTTACGTGCTTATGATGCGGAGATGAGTTGGGAAGCTGCCATAAAACTTTTGCTGATCAGTTTTGACTCCACCGTCAAGGCAAACCTATCCGTTGGGTTGCCGCTTGATATGCTTGTATATCAGAAGGACTCTTTTGCGAGTATGTACCGAGATCGAATTACCTCTGAAGACCCATATTTTTTGAGTGTATCTAATGGGTGGGGCGAAGCTTTGAAATCTGCTTTTGACCAGCTACCCGACTTCAAATTTTAAAACTTTGTTTGCTCAAGCAGCATATACTACCAGCGCGAGGCAGGCCCCTACTGAGTTATTGGGCTGAAAACCATGGAAATCCTGCGCCGTCCCGGCCAGTATGAACAGCCGCGCACCATCGGCAAAACCCTGCAGCAGATGCAGTCTCAGCGGCTGAATACAGCCGGGATCGCCCATCAGATTGTCAGGGATGAAACGCTGTTCGATATTCTGTTTACATGTCTTAGCCCCCTAGAACTGTGCCAGTATATTTTGGCAAAGGGAGTGAGGAAAGATGGCTCGAAAGCGTTATTCTGATGAAGATGTGTTGAAGTTGTTACGCGAGATTGATGTTCATTTGCATGATGGTTTGGACGTTGTGAGTGCGTGTCGCAAAGCTGGGATTTCAGATAAGAGTTATTATTACTGGCGTAAGAAGTTTGGAGGCCTTTCTCGTTCACAGGTTTCTGAGATGAAATCGCTCAAGAAAGAAAACGAGCGCTTGAAGAAAATCGTCGCTGACTTGCAGTTAGACAAGGTGATCCTGAAGGAGAGCCTTGATCATCTAAAGCCGCGGGCCTGACGCGGGCTCAGCGTCGTCAGGCTGTTATTCATACGCGTCAAAAGCTGGATATTTCTGAGCGGCGTGCTTGCGCTGTTCTGGATGTAGCCCGCTCAACTCTGCGCTATCAAGCCAAACCAGTAGATGACAGCGCACTACGCTTGGCGATGATCCGGCTGGCCAAGCAATATGGGTGGTATGGTTATAGGAAAGTCACAGCCCTGCTGCGCATGGAAGGCTGGCGTGTTAACCACAAGAGGATCGAGCGCTTATGGAACGAAGAAGGTTTGCAGCTGCCGCGTCGGCACAAGAAGCGCAAACGGCTTTATCATAAAGACAGCTCCATCATCAGGTTGCGGCCCACACACCCCAATCATATTTGGGCGATCGACTTTGTGCACGATAAGCTTAGCAATGGGCACGGCTATAAAATGCTCACGGTTCTAGATGAATATACCCGTGAGGCGCTCTGCGTGGCAGTGCGGTCCAAAATGAATGCCCATGATGTTTTGGAGACACTGCATCCGCTGTTGATGAAACATGGTAAGCCAGAGTTCTTTCGTTCTGACAACGGACCCGAGTTCATTGCCACGTATCTACAGGACTGGCTGAAGAGGATCGGTATCAAACCAATGCAAATCTATCCGGGCTCGCCTTGGGAAAATGGGTATAACGAGCGCTTTAACGGCACCTTGCGGAAAGAAGTCTTCAACGCGGAATGGTTCCACACCACCAAACAAGCTCAGGTCGCAATCAATGCCTGGCTCAGGCAATACAACCAGATCAGACCTCACCATGCATTAAACATGCGCCCACCCGTCCCAGAAACCTTATTAGAGAAACCAAAAATCAATGGACGAATATAGGGGGCTGGACATGTCTCAATGTGTGCATCCGATGCATCAGAAAGCCCGCGTGGATTAGATTTTTTGTTTTCAAAGAATCGTTTGAATGTCTCCATTTCAAGAGCGCAGTCACTTGTAATCGTCGCGGGTTCGCCCCGCCTTGCAACTTCGCCTGTAAACAATTTGCGTCAGATGGAGCTTGTGAATTTTTACGCTGAAATTGTGCGTTATGGTGCGTGAGGCGAACCTCACCTGTCTGACATCAGTCGCTCCGCACCCTCCTTACTCCTGTTCATTACGTAACAAGTATATTGTCTGTAACTCACGATGAACTTTATCCGTGGAGTAGTCGTTGGGTCTGTTGACCCGTGGTATTTTCTAAAAAATCCTGCCGTTAAACAGGATATCATTCTGGATTTAATAAAGTTTTTGGGGGCACTATGACTTCTTATAATGAGTTCCTTCGCAGGGTGAAAGACACTTACGATGAAACTAAAGATGTTGGTGAGACTGCCAAGAAACTGAAATGCACCAGAGCAGAGGTGCTTGAGGCACTGGGTTTCAGTGATGAATGGAATGCCTATTTCGATGACGAATGATGTACTGGCCCCGACCTGAAGAATCTTCACATAAGTGAGGACAGCCATTACACGTATCGGTGAGTGGAAAGCGCCAAATTTCGCGGTCAGCACTGGACTAGGAGACGTTGCCTGCGATGGCAGAATATAGCAACAAGGATACATCAAGTCGCCAGCGTAGGACTGTTGACATTTGTATGGGTCTGGTCATATCTTCATAGGTTGGTGACTTATAGATGACCGTCGCTGTAAAGCATTGATTCAAAATAGGTTTAGCAGGTGAGAAAGCTGATTTGTCACACATTCGGTATTTCGCCGTGCTTGTGTTGCAGGCAACCGACCGATACGTTGCTTATCTAAATTTTGCATGGGAGAATGATTTTGACGGTACATGTAATCGCCGATATTGAAATTACAGACGACAGTTGGGTTGCCGATTACGGTGCCAATGTGCACGACATTGTGGCCAAGCACGGCGGTGAATATTTGTCCCGCAGTGGCAACATCATCAATGCTGCCGGTGAAGGCCCAAATTCAAATATGATTGCGATTATTAAGTTTCCGTCGGTCGATGCTGTTCAAGGGTTTGTTGGTGACCCTGAATATGCCCCTTATGGCAAAGCGCGAGAAGACGGCAGCAATTCCATCATTCGTATCATTGATGATACCGATGTTGCCGGCGGCATCCCCTATTTGCCAAAAGGCTGACGCCTGCAGCCGATAGCCAGCGCCCTTAAACGTGACCGGGTCAAGAACAGCCGGTTGGTTTTTCAGGAAGCGATTTTAAGGGCGCTTTTAGGCCGTCAACAATCTTGGTCAGGGCAAGATTGAGGTGACCAAAGAGCTTACGCTCGTGCGTGAAGGTATTTACGGCATGGCGTTAATTATGGTTAGCTAATCGCTGTAATTAATCGAGATTTTGTGGCCATGGGCATTGATATTCCATTAATCGATCTGCAGCCGTTCCGCGCGGGCAGTCCGGAAGGTAAACAGGCAGTTGCCCAAGCTGTGGCAGAGGCTTGGGAAAAGCTTGGTTTTCTTGTGGTCACAGGGCATGGTATCGGGCCGCATGAAGGTACTGATTTGCATGCTGAGGCGCTGGCCTTTTTTGACCGACCGCTGGATGAAAAGCTTGCTGTTCGGCGGCCACGCAACGATCAAAATCGCGGCTACATCCCCTATGGGGAAGAAACCTTAGCGCGCATGCATGGCGGCGATACGCCGCCTGATTACAAAGAAGTTTTTGCCATCGGACCGGATGATGTGCCATCCACGCCCTATTACACCGGGCCGCTGGCCTACCCTGATTTTGCGCCAAATTTGTGGCCGGAGGCGCCAGGGTTGCTGCGCCAATATATGCTTCGATATTATGACTCAATGGTTGCTTTATCGCGGCTTTTGGCGCGCGTTTATGCTGTCGCCTTAGCGTTGCCGGAAGATTTTTTTGCGGCAAAACTCGAGCGTCATGCCTCGCAGCTTCGGATGCTGCACTATCCTGCGCCCGTCGAGGCTTTCAAGCCTGGTCAACTTCGCTGCGGTGAGCATTCCGACCTTGGCATGACAACGATTTTGCGGAACGAAGCGGCGGCAGGTGGCCTGGAAGTTCAAACCCCGTCCGGGGAATGGATCGCTGCCCCGGCCATTGCAAATACGTTCATCGTCAATCTTGGTGATTTGATGATGCGCTGGAGCAATGACCAATGGCGCTCAACCAAACACCGGGTGGCAATCCCCGAAGCTGCGCAATTTTCCCAAAGCCGACGCTTATCAATGGGCTTTTTCGTGGTCCCGGAATATGATGCGGTGGTTGAATGTGTGCCGGGTAAAACCAATGTTGCCGCCAAGTACCCGCCCATCACGGTGCGCGAATATCGCACCGACCGGTTTGCTGCCGGTGCCGGTAACCATCAGGCTGCCGGATAACCGAACAGCGATGATGGGCAGCGTCTTTGAGGCTTGCCGAAGCCTGCCGCATTAACGCTTCTGTTGCCAACGGAAGGAATCAGGATGACATCCGGCCTAACGCCAGCACAGGTCACATGCTTCCATGAGAACGGTTTTGCCTTTCCGATTGATGTTCTGTCGGCTGCCGAGGTGGCATCTATTCGTGGCCGCATGGCCGATGTTGAAGCGGCAGATCCGGCGGCATTTGCTGAGGTGAACCGGAACAACGCTCATTTGGCCTATGACTTTTTCGATGAAATTGTCCATCACCCTCGGATTGCCGATGCGGTCGCAGATCTGATCGGTCCGGATATTTTGGCGTTAAGCATGGTGGTGTTTACCAAAGACGGTCATTCCGCAAGTTTTGTCAGCTGGCATCAAGATGGTCGCTACACGGCTTTATCCGAATACCTTGCTGTTACCGCTTGGGTTGCCTTGACCGATAGCACGGTCGAAAATGGCTGCATGCAGACGGCCCCTGGAACCCATAAAGGTGCTTATCTTAGCCATCAGGATACCTTTGCCCACGACAATATTTTAACCCGTGGTCAAGCCATCGATGGCCTTGATACATCGACCGCTGTTGATGTGATTTTGAAACCAGGGCAAATGTCGTTGCATCATTGGCGGGTTGCCCACGCCTCGGCGCCAAACCGATCAAAACATCGCCGCATCGGCTTTGCCGTTCAAGCTTATATCCCTCCCACCACGCAGCAGCCAGAAGGTCGAGGGTTTGTACAAACAGTTCGCGGCCAAAACCGCACCGGCAATACGCAAGAAATCCCGCGGGTACGGGTTTCCGGGCACCCGGATGGGTTGGCGGTGCGTGATCGAATCAATGCGCAATGGCTAGATCAGCTTTATGACGGCGCTGCAGATCGGCGATCAATGTGATCCAATGACAGCAACATGGACCCTGAAAAAGCCCAAAAAAGCCCAAAAAAGCCGTAAAAACACCGGGAAATCGCCAAAAAACACCGGCAAATCGAACGCGAATAGATGGCCATTTGGGAAGGATGGCGACCCCTACGGGATTCGAACCCGTGTTGCCGGCGTGAAAGGCCGGTGTCCTAGGCCTCTAGACGAAGGGGTCGTCGAGGATGCGATGGTGTAGCGGCTCATTCAGGCAAATGCAAGTCCAGAGTGGCTAATAAAATCGTTCATGTGATTTTTGCGCCTGAAGCCATGCAAGTATACTTCGGTTAGCACGATCAGGTAATCGATTGGGTGGCAGTTTCTCGCCACAATAACCGGCATGAGTGCGGTCATCATAGGGTCAAAGCCAGTGGTTGTATTTCCACTGTGAATTTTTGTTTCGGTCCCGCCGGCAAACTTGTTACCGTCATCGTTCGAAAAATTTTGAGCCCCATGAATGGAATAAAGCGCGATGGCGGTTGGTCCGCGAAATTTAATTACCGACGTTGCTGGCCTGACCGTCGGCAATGCCGACGACCTGGATTTGCGGTCTGGGGTCACGGTTGTTTTGCCGGAATTTGCGATGGTGGCGGCAGCGGATGTGCGCGGCGGCGCACCTGCAACCCGTGATATGGACGGCCTTACCGCAGGCCGGCTGGTTGAGCGTATTCATGGGATTGCCTTATCGGGCGGTTCCGGATTTGGGCTGGATGCCGGGGGCGGCCTGCAATCCTGGCTTGCTGCTGAAGGTCGCGGCATCGCTTTTGGTGGCGCGACAATACCGGTGGTCCCAACCGCAATCCTGTTCGATCTGGTCAATGGTGGCAATAAGGACTGGGGCCGCCTGCCGCCCTATCGGGCTTTGGCCGAGCAGGCCGCAGAAAATGCCGGCCTTGAGTTTCAGCTTGGCAACAGCGGCGCCGGCATGGGCGCAACGGCCGCAGATTTGAAGGGCGGCCTTGGCAGTGCGTCCTGGCAATATACCAGCGCTGCCGGACAAAAAGTAACCGTTGCCGCGTTAGCGGCAGTCAATCCGATGGGCTCGGTGTTAATGCCTGAAACAGGATGTTTTTGGGCTTGGCCGTTTGCCCAAGAAGGCGAGCTTGGGGCGGCTCGATTGCCGTCCGCGCCACTGGCGGCAAGGGTTGATTTTGTGATGCCGGGCGATGGGCCGGCACCTGCCAACACCACCTTAGTTGTCGTCGCAACCGATGCCGCGCTGGATAAAGCGCAAGCACAACGCGTTGCGATCATGGCTCAAGATGGCCTGGCCCGCGCCATTCGGCCGATCCACAGCCCGTTCGATGGTGATGTGGTGATTTGTGTGTCCACTGAAAAAGTTGCCATTGACGGCAGCCCGCAAGAGATCGCCCAAATCGGCCATCACGCTGCCGATTGTGCGGCCCGGGCCATTGCCCGCGGGGTTTACGAAGCCGACAGCATCGGTGACTGGCAAAGCTATCGTGACCGCTTTGCAGCTGCCTGAGATGCGGATTTTTGATGCATTGCGGGCGTTCAGAGGCTAAATTGAGACATGTCAATCGAAACAAGCATCCAGATTGCCCTCAGTGGATTGGCCGTTGCGACCCAACGGATGACCAATACGGCGCATAATACCGCCAATATTCACAGTCCCGCCGGAGCGCCGGAAGCGGCTGCCGACGGTACCGGCAGAGAGCGGAAATTCTTGCCGTTGGATGTTGTCTCGATCGCCTCCGACAAAGTGGGGGCAAACACCGTCTCGAAGGTCCGCAATCCAGCTGTGGTCAACCGCTATGATCCGTCTGCGGCCGATAGCGATGAGCAGGGCATGGTGGTGCGCGGTAATGTGTCCCATACCGCCGAGAGCATCGCCTTGGTGATCGCTTACCGGCAATTCCAAAGCAATTTGACCGCGCTGCGAATTGCCAATGAGATGTCGCAATCAACGCTCGACATAAAATCCTAACAATCAGCTGATCTGCCCCTTTCCATCATCTATTGCGGCGTGCCATGCTGGGCCGGCATTTTGAGAGGGAAGCGATCATGACATCAGAAAAAATTGCTTTGGTTATTGGCGCAGGTGACGCAACCGGTGGGGCCATCGCAAAACGCTTTGCGCGTGAAGGCTTCATCACCTGCGTTACCCGCCGGAATGTGGATAAATTAGCACCGCTCGTCGCTGAAATTCAGGCTGAAGGAGGGCGTGCGGTTGCCTTTGGCAGCGATGCCCGGCGGGAGGATGCTGTCATCGACCTGGTCGAGACGATCGAGCGTGATATTGGCCCGATTGAGGTTTTTGTCTACAATGTCGGGGCAAATTCGCCGATGAGTATTTTGGATGAGACGGTTCGCCGTTACACCAAGATTTGGGAGCTGGCGTGCCTTGGCGGCTTTTTAACCGGCCGGGAGGTTGCCAAACGCATGGTCACACGCGGGCGTGGGACAATGTTGTTCACCGGCGCCACGGCCAGTTTGCGGGGCAGAGCGAACTTTGCCGCCTTTGCCGGTGGTAAGCATGGCTTGAAAGCCCTCGCGGAAAGCATGGCCCGTGAACTCTGGCCGCAGAATATTCACGTTGGACATGTGATCGTTGACGGCGCCATAGACACGGCATTTATCCGCGAGAATTTCCCCGCGCGATATGCGCAGAAGTCAGAAGACGGCATCTTGAACCCAACCCATATTGCCGAAAACTATTGGCATTTGCATTGCCAACCACGCGACTCTTGGAGCTTTGAAATTGACCTGCGGCCATGGATGGAAAAATGGTAACTGGCTGGCCTGAGGGGATAGCGGAACGATGACGGTTAAAGTTGAATTTCATTTCGATTTTGGCAGCCCGAATGCGTATTTTTGCCATCGGTTAATTCCGGCAATCGAGGCGCGAACCGGCGTGTCTTTCGACTATGTGCCTATTCTGCTTGGTGGGGTTTTTAAACTAACCAATAACCAATCGCCGATGGCGCAATTTGCCGATGTCAAAAATAAGAACGAATATCAGCGTTTGGAGACTCAGCGGTTCATTCGTAAACACGGTCTTAATGCCTATGTTCGCAACCCTAATTTCCCTGTTAACACGATCCAATTGATGCGCGCTGCGGTTGCCCTGCGGCAGTCGGAAAAGTTTCCTGATTTCATCGAAGCTATCTTTCAGCAAATGTGGGAACAGGGCCAGAAAATGGATGACCCGGAAATTTTTGACGCGCAGTTGGCGGCGGCGGGCTTTGATGTGGCCGCGATTACGGCGCAAATCCAGGACCCCGCCGTCAAGCAAGCGTTGATGGACTTGACGGCCGGCTCAGTCGCGCGCGGCTGTTTTGGCGCCCCAAGCTTTTTTGTGAATGATGAAATGTTTTTCGGTAAGGATCGCTTGGCTGATGTTGAAGAAGAAATCATGGCGCAAAAAACGCGCTGACATAAGGGGAAGCGAAAATGTCTGACATACCTGCGGAAATGGCTGCGATTGAAATTAATCCGGCCGGGCCACCGGAAGGGCTGGTGCCATGCCGTCGACAAACGCCTCGACCGGCAGCGGGCGAAGTCTTGATCAAGTTGGCCTATGCGGGGGTCAATCGCCCTGACGTGATCCAACGTCTTGGCCACTACCCGCCTCCGCCGGGAGCCTCAGACATCCCTGGCCTGGAGATTGCCGGCACCATTGTTGCCGTCGCAGATGATGTGACGGATTGGCAGATCGGCGATGACTGTTGTGCCCTGGTGGCGGGTGGCGGTTATGCGCAATATTGCGCTGCGCCGGCGGTGCAATGTTTGCCTATTCCCGCCGGATATGACCTGCAAAAAGCCGCCGCCTTACCGGAAACCTTTAACACCGTGTGGAGCAATGTGTTTGATCGTGCGGGGCTGAAAGCCGGTGAGACGATCCTTATCCATGGTGGCTCAAGCGGCATTGGCACAACCGCCATCCAATTGGCACGGGCTTTTGGCGCGACAGTTTACACCACCGCAGGCTCCGCTGAAAAATGCCGGGTCTGCGCGGAGCTTGGTGCCAATCAGGCAATTAACTATCGGACCGAGGATTTTGCGGAAATTGTCAAACAGGCAGGCGGCGCCGATGTTATTTTGGACATGGTCGGCGGTGACTATATCAACAAGAACATTAACATTTTGAAGCTTGATGGGCGGCTGGTTTTCATCGCTTTTCTGGGCGGCCCGGTGGTTGAGAAGTTTAATTTTCAAAAAGTCATGCTGAAGCGCTTGACGATTACCGGATCAACCTTGCGACCCCGCAGTATTTCAGATAAGGCAGCGATTGCATCGGCATTAAAGGAAGAGGTCTGGCCGTTGCTAGGGGACGGCAGCATTAAACCCATCATTCACCAAGTTTTTGATTTGAACGATGCTGCTGGGGCCCATCGCTTGATGGAATCAAGTCAACATATCGGTAAAATTTTATTACGGATTGGATGAGATATGACAAACGCTGGTGATGGTGAGTGGGGATGGCTGGTTAATCCGGCTGCGGCTCTCCCGGGGCAGGCGGTTCCAGGGGCCGGTGTGCTTTCCGCCGATGGTTTGCGGCAGGCTAAAGCAGAAATCAGCAGTTGGGACGATTATGCACCAACGCCGTTGCATCACCTCAGCGGTTTGGCCGCAGAACTTGGCTTTGCCGATATCATCTATAAGGATGAAAGCGCCCGCTTTGAGCTGCAAAGCTTTAAAGCCTTGGGTGGTGCCTATGCCGTTCTTCGACAAGCACAGAGTTATTTGCAAGACCGTCTCGGCAAGGCCATAGCGATCGCCGATATTCGCGCCGGTGATTATCGCCGGCAGCTTCAAGATTGGACCGTCTGCACCGCGACCGATGGCAACCATGGCCGCTCGGTTGCCTGGGGTACGCGGATGGTTGGCTGCCGGGCCATCATTTACATTCATGCCACGGTCAGTGAAGGCCGCAAGCAGGCAATGGAAGGGTTTGGCGCCGAGGTTCGGCGGATTGACGGTAATTATGATGACTCAGTCCGCTTGGCCGCTGTCGACGCCGATGCCGCCGGCTGGATTGTCGTCTCCGATACCTCATGGCCGGGCTATGAAGCGATCCCCACCGATGTCATGCATGGCTATATGCTGATGGCGGAGGAAGCCATTGCGCAACTTGCCGGACAGCGACCAAGCCATGTGTTTTTACAAGGTGGGGTAGGTGGCATGGCTGCCGCCGTGGCGGCGACCTGTGATCTGCATTGGGGCGCTGACAGGCCATGTATCATTATCGCGGAGCCAAGTGAGGCAGCTTGTCTTTATGCCACCGCCGATGCCGGCCGGCCGGTCGTGGTACCAGGTGATTTAGACACTTTGATGGCCGGGTTAGCGGCCGGTGAGGTGTCGCCCTTAGCGTGGCGTGTGCTGCAGGACGTTGGTGATGGCTTTGTCCATTTGCCGGATCGTGACGTGCCGCCTTTGATGCGGAAACTAGCCCATGGGATCGGCGGTGACGTGGCCGTTGTGGCAGGGGAATCAGCAGTTTGCGGCTTGGCTGCGGCGATCCGCCTGCGCGCCAATCCACAGGCCGCTGCCGCATTTGGCTTAGACGATGCGAGCAGGATCTTAATCTTTGGCTCAGAAGGAGCGACGGATCCGGTGTTGTACAATGAAATCGTTACCGCAGCCTGACTGCCGCACACATAGCGATCTTTGGAAGCGATGCGGGCGCTGCCTGCACGCGCTGCTGCTCAGCATGTTTTTCGTTGGTGCCATCGGTGCGGCACAGGCGCAGCAGCCGCAAGCTGTCTTTGCAACCAAGGGCATGGTTGCCAGTGCAGAAGCGCTGGCCAGTCAGGTCGGGGTTGATATTCTCAAAGCGGGCGGAAATGCAGTTGATAGCGCGGTCGCGGTTGGATTTGCGATGGCGGTCACATTTCCGCGTGCCGGCAATTTGGGTGGCGGTGGCTTTATGTTGGTGCGGATGGCCGGCGCAGCAGCCTCGGTGGCCATTGATTACCGCGAAAAAGCGCCGCTGGCGGCAACATCGACAATGTTCCTTGATGCGGCCGGTGCTGTCGATAAGGACCTGTCGCGGTTTCGTCATACATCGGTTGGTGTCCCTGGAACCGTTGCGGGGCTGTTACTTGCCCACCGGCGTTTTGGCCGCTTACCGCGAGCCGCTGTTTTAGCGCCTGCGATCGCGCTTGCTGAAAACGGCTTTGCGATGCCGGCGGCGCTGGCCGAAAGCTTGCAAGGACGGCGGCAGCGCTTCGCACGGTGGCCGGCAACCATGGCGGTCATCTTCAAGGCTGACGGAACCGCCTATCGAGCAGGTGAATTATTTCGACAACCTGATTTGGCGGCGGTTTTAAAGCGGATCGCTGCGGCGGGTCATGCAGGCTTTTATTCAGGCACCACGGCAGCTTTGATCGCGGCGGATATGCGCCGTCATGGCGGATTGATCACGCAGGTTGATCTTGCCGCTTATCAAGCCGTTATCCGACCTGTCATCTCCGGAAGCTATCGCGGCTATCAGATTGAAGCGATGCCGCCGCCAAGCTCCGGTGGTGTCCATCTTGTGCAGATGCTGAACATGTTGACGCCATTTCCCATCGCTGACTGGGGTCATAATCAGGCCCCGACCATCCATCTCATGGTCGAGGTGATGCGCCGGGCCTACGCGGATCGAAGTCAGCATTTAGGGGATCCGGACTTTTGGTCGGTACCTGTCGCCGGGTTAACTGATCGGCGATATGCAGCACGTCTTATCGGCAATATTGACCTGCAAAAAGCAACCCCGTCTGACAGCTTGCAGCCTGGGCGGCCGCAGGCATACGAAAGCCCGGAGACGACGCACTATTCCATTATCGATGCCGCCGGCAATGCGGTTTCAAACACCTATACCCTTAATTTTAGATACGGCACCGGGATTGTGGCCGCCGGTACAGGTATTTTTCTGAACAATGAAATGGATGATTTTTCCGCCAAGCCAGGTAGTCCTAATGCCTATGGCTTGCTGGGCGGGGCGGCCAATGCAATTGCTGCCGAAAAACGCCCTCTCAGCTCAATGACCCCAACAATTGTCAGCCGCGACGGTGCGGCTGTATTGGCCACGGGAAGCCCGGGTGGCAGCCGGATCATTACCAGTGTTTTGCAAATGATCTTGAATGTGATCGATCATCGTATGGACATCGCAACGGCGACCGGCGCACCTCGCTTTCATCATCAATGGTGGCCAGATCATATTCGTTATGAGGCCGGTCTTGATGAAGCCGTCAAAACCGCTCTCCGCCAGCGCGGCCATACCCTCAAAAAAGTCAAAGCTCTTGGCAGTTTGCACACCGTGATGCGCGTTAAGCATGGTTTTCTTGGGTTTTCCGACCGGCGGCGGTCCCGAGGTCAAGCCATTGGCGTTGATGATTGAGCGCAAAATTCAAGCGCCTGAAGAATCATTTCAAAAGCTGCGGTTCTGTAGGTTGTCTCCAATGCGGAGTTTCTATAACATTTATCTAACGGTGTTGGACATGCGCTGCGGATCGCTTGTTTTGCAGGCGTGTTAACACAGCATGGGACAGCGTGCAGGGGTGAGACTACGGCCCTAAGGCAATGTTTTTAAGGTAATTGTGGCGCATGATGTTCGACCCGAAAGACCTGCTGGGGTGGATCAAAGATAAACTGCGGTCCTGCATTAAGGACCGTCAGCTGATCATGCGTGCGGGCGGCGAAACGTCATTTGTTAATTTTTCAGTGAAACTGCAATGGGCCTGCATCGTGTTGATGTGTGGCGTTTTGGCGGTGTTCGGGTTCCTATCACATAGCTTCCTAAATCAACAGGCCAGCCTTGAGGTGGAGAAAAGCCGAACACGGCAAGTAGAGGACGATTACAAACGGCTGCTTGATCATCTTGACCAGTATAAGTCATCGGTTGTCAGTGCGACCAATGAGTTGCGTCGAACCGAGACCGAATTACGCCGCATTTTTGGCCAGAATGAATCCTTACGAAAGACTTTGCTGTCGAAAGAATCGGACCTGCAAGTCACTCAAAAGCAGCGCGATCAAGCGCAAAGCTCGTCGCTGGAATTAAGCGAGCAACTTCAATCGCTTGGGCGCGATTTGAAGCGTATTTCAGGGAAAAATAACTCCCTTGAGATGCACATCAACTCGCTACGCGGTGTGTTGGCGATTGCCAAGGTTGAAAATGAAGAAATTGCCGCTGCCCGCTCGGCGCTGGATCGTCGGATCTGGCAGCTGCACAATGATTTAAAAAGTTCGAAGTCGCGGAACATTTATCTTGAGGGGCATCTGGACAATCTGGAGGGGAACCTTGGCCAA
Source organism: SAR116 cluster bacterium AG-355-O21 (assembly GCA_003280605.1). Taxonomy (GTDB): domain Bacteria; phylum Pseudomonadota; class Alphaproteobacteria; order Thalassobaculales; family Thalassobaculaceae; genus TMED26. The sequence continues at coordinate 18,271 of QCEM01000015.1, forward strand.
GTCAAAGCGGACCTGCGCCAAGTGCTCAGAGAGCGGCAAACAATACGCACCGAAAACAATATCCTCAGTGCGCAAGTCGACAGGTTAAACGCCACCCTCGGGCGGATTGAAGCAGACCATTCGGAGCAGTTTGAGGCGTTTTACGATCAAGTCCAGGCGCGGACGAATCTGCTTGAAAAAATTATTCGCCGGACCGGCATTGATATGGCTGACTTGTTGCCGGTGCCGGAAGGCATGTTGCGCGGTCAGGGGGGGCCGTTTATCCCGGTACATCCTGATTTCTACACTTTGGACAGCGAACCTGAATTTCCGGTCCTTGAAAAAATCAGGGCTGCCGCTGGGCGCTGGCAGCAGGTTGAAAATGTTTTTCTATCGATGCCGTTGGTAACGCCGGTAAAACATTATTACGTCGCCAGTCGGTTTGGTCGCCGCCGCGATCCTTTCAATGGTCGCTGGGCGAGGCACGAAGGATTAGACCTTGCCGGTCCAATGAAGCAGCATGTTTTTGCCGCCGCCAGTGGCGTCGTGACATTTGCGGGCTGGAGAGCAAACTACGGCGGATTGGTTGAAATCGACCATGGTAACGGTATCGTGACAAGGTATGGCCACCTGTATAAGGTGACCGTGAAAAAAGGTGAACAGGTTGCCGTCGGTGACAAGGTTGCGCTGCTCGGCAATACCGGCCGCAGCACGGGGCCGCACGTTCATTATGAAGTGCGCTATAAGGACAAACCGTTAGATCCATACAAATTTTTGAGAGCAACACGCGATGTTCAGTAAAAAAAACCCAAAGCAAACAAAAATTGCGGTCAAAGAGCATCCACCGTCGATCGTCAGTGCTGACTTAGAAATCATTGGGGATCTGAAAAGCGATGGCGACATTCAGATTGACGGTAAAGTCGATGGTGACGTTATCAGCAAAAACCTGACGATTAGCTCAACCGCTGTTGTTCGTGGCTCAATTGAGGCAGTTGAGGTTGTCGTCGCCGGTGAAGTTTTTGGTCAAATTAAAGCTCAAAAAGTGCGGCTGCTAAAAACCTCGCGGATTACCGCCGACATCTTCCAAGAAAGCCTAGCGATTGAAGCCGGTGCCTATTTTGAAGGCCATTGTCGGCATCTAAACGAAGATAAATATTCTTTTGCTGCCGCCGGGGCGCAGGTCACGTTGCCGCCCAAGCGCACGGTCGCAAAAGTTGACGCTACGGTTTCAAAAGCGGGAGCGGTGAAGTAAGCAGCCGCTATTCAAGGCAGGTTGCGAAAACCGCCGGGTCAACATTGCCGCCGGAGCAAACCACCACAACAGTCCGGTTTTGGATGTCAAATTGACCATTTAAAATGGTGGCCAAGCCGACCGCGCCGCCTGGTTCCACAACAATCTTTAAGGTCTCAAATGCCAGCGCCATGGCGTGTCGGGCCTCGGCGTCGCTGGCCGTTAAGCCATTCGTTAATAGCCGGCTGTTAATCGAGAACGTGATTTCGCCAGGTGTTGGCGCCAATAGGGCATCACAGATCGAGCGGGCGTTGGGATCATTGCTGTGTCGCTCTCCGCTTGCAAGCGATCGACGCGTATCATCGAAATCGGCAGGTTCAGCAGCGAAGACGGCGAGGTCAGGGCAGCGCGTCGCCAAAGCCAAGGCAATCCCCGAGACCATCCCACCACCGCCGCAGGGGACCAACACAGCGTCGGCCTGAATATTCCGTTCGGCCAATTGCTGGGAGATCTCTAAGCCGATGGTGCCTTGCCCTGCGATCACCCCTGGATCATCATAGGGTTTGACGATGGTGGCGCCGCGGTCATCTGCCAGGCGGGCACCAATCTCCTCACGGATTTCCGTATATCGATCATAAAAAATAACTTCCGCCCCATCGGCCCGGGTATTGGCGACTTTGATTGTCGGTGCATCATTGGGCATGACGATGGTCGCCGGAACGCCGAAAGCCCGGGCCGCCGCTGCCACACCTTGGGCGTGGTTCCCTGATGAATAAGCGACAACTCCGGCGGCAATGTGCGCCTCCGGGATCAGCGATAGGCGATTAAAGGCACCACGAAACTTAAAAGATCCTGTGCGCTGCAAGCATTCGGCTTTGATCAAAACCCGGCCGCCGACACGGTCATTTAACAATTGGGATTCCAGTAAAGGCGTCATCAATGCCTTGCCATTGAGGCGCTGCGCGGCAGCTGCAATATCAGCGAACACCGGCGGGGCAAGTTGGGCGCTTTCGATCATTATTCTGTCACCTTTAAAGTCACGTTATCCACGCGCAGTTTAGCAAGCCTATGAAACGATATCATCGATATTTATCGCGCCGGTTGGGGTGATTCCGTCGTTGGTACGGCGGCGATGCTCGCATCCTGACATCTTAACAAACACCATTGATGCACCGATAAATGTGCTGCCGCTAGATCGTTTAACGACGCTTCTTTGTGCCGATAAACGACGGTTGCCTCAAGCACCCGCTGGACATAGTTCCGGGTTTCGTTAAACGGGATGCTTTCGATCCAATTAATCATCGAAATGGCCCCTGTCCGCGGATCGCCATAATCGCGCAGCCAGCGTTTAACCCGGTGCGGGCCGGCGTTGTAGGCGGCTAAGGCAAGCGGGTAGGAGCCGGCAAACGTCATAATCATTTGATGCAGGTAAAGCTGGCCGAGTTGGAGGTTAAATTGCGGCTCCTCCAGTAAACGCTCCGTGGCAAAGCGCAGCTTGGTTTTTTGTGCGATTTGCTTTGCCGTCGCCGGCATTAATTGCATCAATCCACGGGCGCCGGCGCGGCTTACGGCACGGCTGTTAAAGGCACTTTCTTGGCGAATAAGGCCATGTAACAAGGCTGCTTCGACAGCTGGATTTACTGCCGGTACCAGGGCCGGCAACGCCGGTGTTGCCAGTAAAAGTGGGTATCCGTGGGTGATCAGATGATGACCTTTGCGGGCTGCTTGTCGGGCCATGTAAACAGCCAGATCAGGGCGCTTGATTTGATCGCCGAACCGCGCCAATTGGGCGGCTGTGATATCAGCGATGGGCGGGGTCTTGGCCTGCTGAGCGCGTACCAGGGCACGGAAGAATATCGCTGTTAGCTCACGGTCATCGGCTGCCGCTAGGGCCTGGGTTGCTTGCACCAAATCATGGTTTTGAAAGCTGTCGCCAAGCGGCCCGTCGATCGTGATCGGCAGCGCCAATTGCGGTTGTTTTAAATGCTGGGCCGCGAGTTGGCCGTAAAACGTTGTCGGCTGCTTGGCGGCACGTTCATAATGCTGCCGTGCCAGGGCATTTGCACCGGTTTCGGCGAGTGCCCGGCCAGCCCAAAAATGTCCGCGCGCACGGCTGATGGGGGTTTTAACTTTTGTAAGAAAGGCTTTGAAATGCTGTAGGCCGGCGCCGGCGTCATTTAGATGTGTGAGCGCAATCCAGCCGGCAAGCCATTCGCCTTCGGCAAAAGATGGGCCGCCGCTTTGTTGATGATTGGCAGCGATTTGATAGGCGTCTTGGGGCCGGTTTTGGCGCAACAGACGACGAATGATAATGCGCCGCTCAACCCACCATTTACGCTCAAATAAGCCAGGTGGGGGGGCCTCACGCAACAGCTCAAAAGCCGGATCCGTGAGCTGGCGTTGGCGGCGCCACCGGATCCGTTCATAGACCAATCCGGGGTCATTCAACAGTTCGGCCGGAACCCGTTTAATGGCTTGATCAACGCCTGCGGATTGGCGGCTGAGTTTCAAACGAGCATTGGCCAGCGTTTTCCGCGGGCCGGAAACATACCAGCTGGCCCGCTGGGCGCCGTGATGTTGGCCGCGCCAAAGTAAATAATCCAGCCGCGCCCAATGGTCATCCGCGCGAAGGTAACGGCGATAGCGTTTGTAAAAGCGCCGCTCCTGACTTTTGATAAACCCGGTCCGGTGCCAGGTTCGGCGCACCAAGTCAGCGACAATCTCTTTGTCACCACGTTTTTCATGGGCGGCGATTAAACGGCTCTTGCCGGTTGCGGTCAGCGGTGGGTTAGCTGTAAACCAGGCAATCGTTCGCGCCGGGCTTAGGCTTGCCGGCATAAGCGCTTCGGCGCGGCGGCGAAGGGTCAGTTGCCAAGGCCAAGCAGGGTTTGCCGCCAGAAATGTGGCGACCTCGGCAAATTCACTTTTGCCGCGCGGGTCGGTCAATCGCAGCCAGTTGACAATTTTTCGATGAATGGGCGGCGTTTGAGCGGTGAATAGCTTTTCCGCTGCTTGCCATTGGCCGGCGTTGGCGGTCACCAAGACGGCGCGTAATATCGCCATTTCCGGGGCCACCAAAACAGCCTTAAAGGCCGGCCGCGGGGTGGGCAAGGGGACCTGACCGGCACCTTGGGAAGCACCCACGGACAAGCAAATAAACACAAACAGCAGCAAACTTGTCAGACGATGAGCTTTCATTGTTATAAGGGTACGCTGGCATAGACCCTGGCACAAGTAGGCAGGCTTGCCGCCGCCAAGGATGGCGCGTATGGTGCGGCTGGATTTAAACCAGCGTTAACGCGCAAGGAGAGGGAAATGGCATTTAATCGCGGGAACCCAATGTTCAAAGGCTCATTGGTGGCCTTGATAACGCCTTTTAAAAATGGTGAATTTGATGAGCAGGCCTATCGCAAATTGGTTGATTGGCAAATCAACCAAGGGACCCATGGTTTGGTGCCGATGGGAACGACGGGCGAATCGCCAACCTTGAGCCATGCGGAACATAAGCGCGTTGTCGAGTTGTGTATTGAGGTGACTGCTGGCCGGGTGCCTGTTATCGCCGGTGCGGGCTCAAATTCAACGGCGGAGGCCATTGAGTTCACCGCCCATGCGAAAGCTGCCGGCGCAGACGCTGCGCTGTTGGTCACGCCGTACTATAATAAGCCAACCCAAGAAGGCTTGTTTCAGCATTTCAAAGCCATCAATGATGCGGTCGAAATTCCGCTGATCATTTATAATATTCCGCCGCGTAGCGTGATCGATATGTCGGTCGAAACGATGGCGCGATGCGCCGCGTTATCAAATGTGATCGGGGTCAAGGACGCGACTCAAGACTTGGTCCGGCCGATGAAAACACGCGAGGCCATCAGCGCTGATTTTGCGCAGTTGTCCGGCGAAGACGGCACCATCATGCCGTATTTGGCCCAGGGCGGGCATGGTTGCATTTCGGTCACGGCGAATGTGGCGCCAGGGCCTTTATCGCAAATGCATAATGCGTGGCAAGCAGGTGACCTGGATACCGCTATGGCCATCAATGAGCGGTTGATGCCCTTGCATGACGCTTTGTTCTGTGAATCAAGCCCCGGCCCCGTGAAACATGCCGCCAGCTTGCTTGGCCTCTGTGATCCCGACACCCGTTTGCCGTTGGTCGAGATTGCCGAAGCCAGTAAGCAAAAAGTTGAAGCGGCAATGCGTCATGCCGGGCTGCTAAACTAGCGCTGTTAGCTGCAGGATCATAGCGGGTCATTATGGTTAAAAAAGATACGCCGACAGGGCGTACCGTCGCGCAAAACCGGCGGGCCCGTTATGATTATTCGATTGAAGACACGATTGAGGCAGGGCTGGTTTTAACAGGCAGTGAGGTTAAATCCCTGCGGCAATCACAGGCCAGTATCAACGAAGCATACGCCGGGTCGGACCAGGGTATGTTGACCTTGTTTAATGCGAATATTCCGGAATTTTTTCAGGCCGGTCGCTTCAACCACGAACCGAAGCGGCCACGGCGGCTTTTGGTGCATCGCCGCGAGCGCGACCGCTTGCTTGGCTTGATCCAACGTGAAGGCATGACGCTGGTGCCGCTGAGCTTATATTTCAACGCCCGAGGTATTGCTAAGCTGCAACTCGGGCTTGCCAAAGGTAAGCGGAAATCGGATAAACGCGAAACCGAGAAGAAACGCGATTGGCAGCGTGACAAGGCCCGCATCATGCGTGATCGCGGATAATTGTCGCGCGAAAGACCTCCCTTGGCGAGATCGCCGAGAGCGCGTATATAAAGGTTATTCCACGCCAATATTGGACCGTCATGAGCGCTTTAACTGAGGCCGTCAGCCGGCGGCGCACTTTCGCAATTATTTCCCACCCTGATGCCGGCAAGACCACCTTGACCGAAAAGCTGCTGCTGTTCGGGGGGGCGATCCAGATGGCCGGTGCGGTGAAGGCTCGCGGCGAACAACGGCGGGCGCACTCGGACTGGATGAAGGTTGAGCGCGAGCGCGGTATTTCGGTGGCATCATCGGTGATGACCTATGAATATCAGGATTGCACCTTCAATCTTCTTGATACGCCGGGCCATGAAGATTTCTCGGAGGATACCTATCGCACACTTACGGCGGTGGACAGTGCGGTGATGGTGATCGATGCCGCCAAAGGGATCGAGGCGCAAACCCGTAAGCTTTTTGAAGTCTGCCGGCTGCGTGACGTGCCGATTATTACTTTCATCAACAAAATGGACCGTGAGGCGCGAGATAATTTTGAGCTGATTGACGAGATCGAGCAAAGCTTAGCCCTGGATATCGCGCCGGCAAGTTGGCCGATTGGCATGGGACAGGCCTTCAAGGGCTGTTACAATTTACTGGATGATCGGCTGTTATTGGTTGAACGGGGCAGCAATGATGTTCCCGATGACGGCCAGATTTGTGCTGGTTTGGATGACCCTAAGTTAGATGACTTACTGCCCAGCCATGCCGCCGCGACTTTGCGGGAAGAAGTTGAAATGGCCCGCGGCCTATGTACCGAGTTTGATCTTGAATCCTATCGCGCCGGACATTTGTCGCCGGTCTTTTTTGGCAGCGCGATTAATAACTTTGGGGTGCGCGAGTTGCTGCAAGGTTTGGCACGATTTGCGCCCACACCGCGGCCGCAGCCGGCGATTGATCGCAGTATCTCGCCCGATGAAAATAAAGTCAGCGCCTTTGTTTTCAAAATACAGGCCAATATGGACCCCAAACATCGTGACCGGATTGCTTTTGCGCGAATTTGTTCCGGGCATTTTAAGCGCGGCATGAAGATGAAGCATGTGCGCTCCAATAAAACCCTCACCATGCACAATCCGGTAATGTTTCTGGCCCGCGACCGGGAGTTAGCCGAAGAAGCGTTTCCAGGCGATATCATCGGTATTCCCAATCATGGCAATTTGCGCATCGGTGACGCCCTGACGGAAGGCGAGATGATTCGCTTTGCCGGCATTCCGAGTTTTGCGCCAGAACTGTTGCAACGGGTTCGGCCAGACGATCCGATGCGCGCGAAACATTTAGAGCGGGCGGTCCAACAACTTGCGGAAGAAGGGGCTGCAAAAGCCTTCAAGACCCGCCTCGGCTCGCAGTGGATCGTCGGTGTGGTCGGTGCCTTGCAGTTTGAGGTTTTAGCCGATCGTATCCGAACGGAATATGAGGTGCCGTGCCACTTTGAACCTGCAGGCTTGCATACGGCACGCTGGATCATCTGCGAGGACAGTGCCGAGATTAAAAGGTTCGGTGACGCCAATGGCGGCGATATGGCGGAAGATCATGATGGCGTGCCGGTGTTTTTGGCACGGAATAATTGGCATCTGCAGCACACTGAGGAAAATTGGTCAAAGCTGACCTTTCAGAAAACCCGTGAGCAAAGCTATTGAGGGCTACTTTTTGCCGCCGCGGTGCTGTCGGCTAAGGCGATTTTAATGGCTGTAACCGCAGCGTCTGTCGATAAGCTGACGGCGATGCGAATTGCTGCTTCGTCATCGTTGGGTGCTTCCAGGGCGGCGAATTGGCTGGCCAGAAGACTTGCCGGCATGTAATGGCCACCACGGCTCCTTAAGCGGTCCGCTATGAATGCCTGACTGCCGTCAAGATAAACAAGCCTTACCCCTGGTTGCATCAGCCCGAGGTGTTGCCGGTAGGCTTTTTTTAGGGCCGAGCAGGTCAGCACCATGTCCTTGCCGGTGGCAAGCCAGGTATTAATTTCCGCGGCCAAAAGGCTTAACCATGGCCAGCGGTCGGCATCATCAAGCGGCATGCCGGCAGCCATTTTGGCGACATTCCGCGCTGGGTGATAATCATCCCCTTCGGCATAACCGGCTTGCAGGGCAACCGCCAGTTGTTGGGCGAGGGTTGATTTACCGGCGCCGCTGACCCCCATAATAACAACGACCATGATCGCTCACCTATCTTCAGCGCTTGACCAATGGGCATGAAAAACCCCTGGCCGATCGCGGCGGGCAAAGCCATGGGCGCCAAAAGCGTCGCGCTGGCCCTGGATCATTTGTGCGGTTGGACGATCTTCGCTCAAGCCCTCCAGATAGCTTAAGGAAGCTGCTAAAGCGGGGACGCTGACAGCGCTTGTCGCCGCCCCGGCAAGGACCTGGCGAAGCGCCGGCAGGCCGGCTAAATCGGGATCATCAATGGCCGCGTCAATGCCGCCTTCCAAGCGTATCGCCAAGGTTTCTAAAAGTGGTCCACGAAGAATGCATCCGGCCCGCCAAACACGTGCGACAGCAGCCAAATCAAGCGGCCATTTATGGTGCTCGGTGGCGGCTGCCAGCATCCGCAAGCCTTGCTCATATGTTGCCAGTTTTGCCAGTGCGAAAGCATCATATAGCTGCTCTGCCGGGCAAATCGCGTGGCTATCCGACGCTGCCGAAATGTGCTGTTCGCCGGCACGCACGGTCAAGCTGCGGGCAAAAACAGCGGCCGCCAGGGTCGGTACCGCTTGACCTAAGTCTAAGGCTGCGGTGATGGCCCAGCGTCCAGTGCCCTTTTGCCCGGCGACGGGGGCGATTTGGTCAATCAAATCACCGCTCGTTTGATCATCGACTTGGCGCAAAACACGGGCGCTGGTCTCGACCAGATAACCGCCATAGATGCGGTCTGCCCAGGACGCGAATAACTCAGCTAATTGTGAATTGCTCTGGCCGCCTGCGTATTTGCCCAGGCCGAAGATTTCAGCCAGCAGCTGCATTTCGCCATATTCGATGGCGTTGTGAACCATTTTCACAAAATGGCCTGCGGCAGGCGGACCAAAATCAGTAAAACACCGGCTGCCGTCACTGGTTTGGGCGGCGATTGGTGCCAACAATGGGGCGATGATTTGCACGCTGTCTGCGGTACCGCCGGCCATCATGGCAGGCCCAAAACGCGCACCCGCCTCTCCGCCGGAAATTCCCAGGCCGACAAATGAAAGGGATTTTGATACCGCCAGTTCGGCGCGTCTTTGGCTGTCTTGGTAATGCGAGTTGCCGCCATCGACGATCACGTCGCCTGGGCTTAAATATGCACTTAATTGGCTGATTATTGCGTCCACAGGCGGGCCTGCGGTCACCATCATTAAGATGACCCGCGGCGGCGTTAATCTGGTGACCAGGTCGGGGAGATCGGCGGCCACAGGAAAATCTCCTGTTACCGGTCGCGCCATTTGATCAGCCAAAGGCTCAAAACCGCAAACCTCGACACCGTGATCGATGAGGTTGTGGGCAAGTGCTGCCCCCATAACGCCCAGACCGATCAAGCCGATGTCTGCCATCGAAACGTCCTTTTGAAATTTATGTCCCGCCTGGTAGCCAAGTAACCTATGATAACCCCGCCGACAATGCTTTAAAAGGAAACGGCGATGGACGGCCTTGAAACCACCCGCCTTCAGCTTCGGCGGTTTACGATGGATGATCTGGCTGCGTATACTGAAATTCGCCGGCAATGCTCATTTTGTCGCTACTTGCCGGGTGGTGAGGCTGCTGCCGCCGATGCGGAAAAGCGCGCCCGGCAGATGATCAAACAATGTTTGCGCCAATACGCGCAGGCGCAAATGGGCACCTTCGCCGTTATTGCCAAGAATACCGGTCAACTGATTGGTCACGGCGGGCTGCGGCGACTGGAAAAATCTCCTGACGACGAGCTTCTTTATGGCCTTCAGGAGCGTTTTTGGGGGCAGGGCTTGGCAACGGAATTGTGCCGCGCTGTGCTTGCCGCGCGGCGGCAAGACGCGGCACCGATGACCACCGTCAAGGCAATGGTGATGATTGAAAACCATGCCTCAATGCGGGTTTTGGAAAAACTTGGCTTCAGCTTTGAAAAGCAGATGAATTACTTTGGCACCGGGCAAGTGGCGTTCTACAGCTTGGCGCTTTGATCGCGGCGTTCGCGAAATTTATCCTGGGCTTGATAAAACCAGTACATCGCTTGGGCGGCAATGGGGGCAAGGGGGCCACCTGCGAAACTCAGCCCAAAGGGCGCGAACAAGCGATAGCGTTCATCTGCCTTGGCAATCGCGGAGGCAATCAGCTCGCCACCCAGGGTGGTGGTGTTCATGCCATGACCGCCAAATCCCTGATTGTACCAGACGCCTGGCGCCAATTGGCCGATTTGCGGCATTTTGTGAGTTGCGTAACCCATGGTGCCTGGCCAGGCTGCGGCAATCGCGACATTTTCTAACTGCGGGTAAACTTTGGCCATGGCCGTACGCATTTTAGCCACAAGATTACGTGGCTTGGTGACGGCGCTGACATAGCCGCCCCAAAGCAGCCGGGTGTCGGCAAGGGGCCGGTAATAGTCTTGGGCGATCCGATCATCACTGATCCCATGGGGAATGCGGATCGCTGTCTTCAGGCGTTCGCCAAGTGGCTCGGTGACCATCACATAGGTGCCAACAGGAATTGTTGACCAAGCCAACCGCGGCTTTAACCAACCAAGATAACCTGAGCAACAATAGACCACGTGATCGGCGGTGACCGTCCCGGTGGCGGTCTGGATTTTGTGTTGATGGCCGCGTGTTGTGACGGATGTCACGGCGCTATGTTCAAAAATCTGCGCCCCCAACCGTTCCGCCGCGGCGGCGATACCACGAGAAAAATTAAGTGCATGAAAGGTGAAGCCGTCGGGGTCATAGAGGCCGTCGAAATAGCGATCTGTCGACAGCGCGGCGCGAAGTCGTTGGTGGGACCAATATTCATAATGACTTCCCAGCCAGTCATTACGCGCCGCTGCCGCAGCCGCTAAGTGATCGCCCTGGTCAAACCAAGATGCCGACAAAAGACCCGGCGTGATCGGTCCGCAGTGAATAGCGTATTTGGCAATCCGCTGCTGTATCAACGTCATCGCTTGCCGTGACAACTGAAACAGCTCGCGGGCATGGTTGTCGCCGACGCGACGGCGAATTTTATCCATGGATTGCGCATATCCAGCCGAGACGAAGCCACCATTTCGCCCCGACGCCCCCCAGCCAACGCGCCGCGCTTCCAGCAAGGTGACCGATTGTCCGCGCTCGGCCAGGCCAATTGCCGTGGCCAAGCCGGCTAGGCCGCCGCCAATCACGCAAACCGACGTGTCGATATTGTTGGTTAGCGGCGCCCGCTGATGATCATCATGTAGTGATCGACTGTAATAGCTATCAATGTAGTTAGCGCTCAAAACCTGTTTGTACCATTCGCTTAGTTGATTGTTTTAGCGCCCTGATCACTATTTGGCTCCAATGCATAGACGGCATCACGAAGATGATCTAGCAGCACCTGGCGGTCATTGATACCGGCGATTTCAGCAGGCGAAATAGGGTCACCGATATGGGCGATAACTTCGGTTCCTATTTGCCTTAAAATTTCCCGCATCAAGACCGCTTCGCGCATGGCATCGCTGAACTTACTCACGAAATGAAACAGCCAGCTATTTTGTCCTTCGAAATAGACCGGAACGACCGTCGCCTTTGACCGCATGATTAGGCGACTTGTGAAAAGCTTCCACGGGGAATCGGTGGCATCACCAAAAATTTTTTCAGATGTTGAGACGCGACCGGCCGGGAAAATAATAATGGTGCCGCCGGCCTCTAAGTGGGCCAAGGCTTGTCGCTTGGATTCGATATTGGTCCGCAGGGCACCCGATTCGCCCTCAAAGGTGATGGGGATTAAGAACGGTCGAAGCGGCTCAGCGCGACCAAGAACAGCATGTGCCAAGACTTTAATATCGGGCCGCACACGGGAGATAATATTGCCGATGGCGATGCCGTCTAAGACCCCGAAAGGATGGTTTGCAATGATGATCAACGGCCCTGTCTTGGGCAATGCTTCAAGTTGTCCGGCATCAAAATCAACGTATATTTTCAGATAGTTAATGGCTGATTCCCAAAAATTATCATCAGCTGTCCGCGTGCGTTTGTAGCGATCATAAAGCCGTTGCAGCTTCGGTTGCCCGGTCAGCAACTCGACGACTCGCATCAGTGATCTGCGCGGCAACGGGTCGTTTGGATTGATGTAGGAAACTTCCGGAGCAGCTCGCATTAGTGTTCCTTTTCATTCACTAGCGGATCGCTGGGTCGCAATTTTATTGTTTCAATTCTACAATGCCTATAGTCATGCGCCGAGATTGTGACGATTTAATGACGTGGCCGGCAGCTGTGTCGGCAGGGTGCAAATGCCGGTTGCTCATCACGCCATAGCCTGAATCACAAGTACTGCGATCAGGGCCAGTAACTGTAAAGCATTGATCACAACAGAAAGTTTATGCAGCTGATTAAACCGCTGGTCGCTGCGTACATCGCCGCCAAGGGCGAGATCGCGCAAGCGATTGAGCTGTGGCATCAGCACTTGGCGGGCGATGATCGCGCCGGCAGCAACAGCTGCTATGATCATCCCCGGATAAGGTGCCGCCGGTGCTAACAATGCGGCCGCAGGCGCTGCAAGCACGATGATCGAAAGGTAATACCAGGGAAAAAGCCGGCGAATGAATGCGCCAGCCGTTTCCGCATCAAGACCGGCGAAAACCAGTGGTGCAATCACAACGGAAAAGAACAGCATTGCGCCGAGTAGCAAAGCGACGAGCTGAAAACCGAGAACCATTAGTATATCCATGCTTCTTTTGCCCTCTTGCTGATCAATGCTTAGATATAGTTTAGTCCGTCCTACATGCCGGCACGGGTTAGCGTTAAATACAGCATGGACGGGCGAATTTGGCAGCCTGGTGATAACCTGCGAAATAGACGCTTTTTTGCCCTTTGCCAGTATTCTTTAAAAATAACAAGTCGTGACGGAACACGAATTTGGGCAAATGAGCAAAAATAAACCCCGTACTTTTGCGACCGTTGAGGGGCAAAGAATTTTAGCGACCCCTAACAATTCAGAGTATTACCTGAATTATGCAAAGTTTCTTTTAATGCGGCAGCGGTTGCCGGCGGCGGCTGTCATGCTGTGGCGGGCAACACCGCTAAATCCAATCGATTTGCAGTTGAATTGGCTACGGGCACAGTACTTCCAGATGCGATCAATGGGACGGGCGAGCCGCCTTGAAATGATCAAGCAACTGATAATTACCCCATCGCATTTTGGTGCCACGAAACAGCTGCTGACGTATCGAGGGGGATCAGATGTCTACGCCGATGTTATGCAGTTTGCGCTATGGGCAAAAATTCTACAGCCGGATAACGCCTGGGTTTTGAGCAGATATGGGCGGCAAATGCTGCGTCAAGAGAAATTCGAAGTGGCTGGTGATTTGGCGGGTAAGGCGATCCTTGTAAACCCATCCGAGTATGAGGCGATATTGACCCTGGCTGAAGTTTCGGTGGCCAGTGAGGATCTGAGTTTTTGTCAAAAAACCACAGTCTGGCTGCAGGTGTTAACGGCCGCGATGGCGTCTACGTTCGGCGCAAAGATTGCACGCAGTAAACGCCCAGCATTGTTTATTCACGTCCCCAAAACGGCCGGCACCTCGATCTTGCGGGCAACCGCTGAATTTTCCTCGCCGATTGGTCACCGCTGGATTTAGACTGAGCCAACACCGCTGGATAACCATTACGCCGCATGGGTGTGGCCAAACCTAACGGTGTCGAAAGCGCAGCTTGAACAGCGGCTGGTTTTCTCGGCCGTCCGCCATATCCTGCCATTCTTGGTAAGCTTTTATGAACACGCGCGCCGCGGTTTTGCCTCGCATCATATGCTGCCGTTGGTCGTGCAGGCACGGCAGCAAAGTTTTGCGGATTTTTTGCATCAGATTGCGGCTGCGCGCACACCTTGGGTCTCACGGCAGTTTTTATTCCCGGCATATTTCGACCGATTTACAGGTGAGATGGTTGTTGACCACCTGATCCGGACTGAAACCATAAGCCAAGATTTGGCCGATTTATGTGCCGCCAACGGCTTTACCCATAGACCTGTTCGGCGATCAAACAAGTTTATCGCTGAATGGCGCGATCATTATGATGCGGCGCTGATTGACTTGGTTTGGCGGACCTGGAAGCGGGAAATTGCCTTGTTTGGCTTCATGCCTGACGGTCGCTACGCTGATAACGTGATGTTGTACGGTGACGTCAGCGCCCATAAAAAGCGTTTCAATTATGATTGGCGGAAGGATCGCTTGACCCTTGACGGAATTACCTTTACCGGCGCATCGGGGGCGCCGTTAGCGTAGCCGAAACTGGCCCCATCATTCGCCAATTTGAAGCAGCTTGCCTTCCGCGCGTGCGGATCGAAACGCCGACCGAAAGGTCACGATGCCAATCCCCAAATACGTAAATGCGAGCCCCGCTGCCCAAAAGAAGTGCTGCCAGTTAAAGACACCTTTGATCAGCAGTTCGCGCATGCCTTCAAAAACATGAGCCGCAGGCGTCGCCAAAGCCAAAGGCTGTAGCCACCATGGCAGAACCTCAACCGGGTAATACACGGCGCTGATCGGCAAAAAGGCAAAAACCGCCGCCCAAGCAAGTGATTCCGCCCCCAATCCAAATCGCAGCACCATCGAAATGATGACCAAACCTAAGCCCCAGCTCATGACCATCAATAGGCCGAAAAACACCACCAAGCTTGGCCCCATTTCGGTGATGGCGTAGCGATGGAGAAAAAATGCGATGATCGCGGCGACGACCAGTCCGAACAATGTGCGCAGCAAACTCATGGTGATCAGTGCGAAGATAAATTCCCAGGGCCGCAACGGGCTGACGAAAAGATGTCCAAGGTTGCGTGACCACATTTCCTCGAAAAAACAGATTGATAAGCTAATTTGGCCGCGAAACATCACGTCCCATAGCATTGCTCCACCCAAAAGAACGCCAACCGCCAGAGATAGCCAATCTGATTGGGTGAGGAAGAACTTTGTCACAAACCCCCATAACACCACCTGCATGGTGGGCCAGTAGGCAAGCTCTAGTATGCGTGGCCAGGAGCCTTTGATTAAATACCAATAGCGCCGGATCATCGCACTTACCCGGCGTGATGATGCCAGCAAGCCATGGTCGTTGATTTCTGGTCTGTCAATTTCAGTGCTCATCTGTTCTCGCAGCGCCATTAACAGCCCCCTCTGCCTGATCATCAGCGGTCAGGTCTTTGGTTTCGCGCCGCTCCCGGGCGATATCTAAAAATACGTCTTCTAAGGTTTGCCGGCCAAAGCGTGCCAATAGGTCGCCTGGGGCACCTTGATCGACAATGCGGCCGGCGCGCATCATTAAGACATCGTCACAAAGCCGCTCAACCTCGGCCATGTTATGCGACGCGATCAACATCGTTGCATTGGTTTCCCGGCGGTAGCGTTCCAAATAGGCCCGAACCCAATCGCCGGTATCCGGGTCAAGTGACGCAGTCGGCTCGTCAAGCAACAATACCGCCGGTCGGTTGATAAGTGATTTCGCCAGCGCCAAACGGGTTTTCTGACCGGCTGATAATTTCCCCGAGGGGCGGTCTAAATAGGCAGTTAGGTCAAGGTTTTCAGTCAACTCCTTGATCCGCTCCGCCGGTGCGCGAACGCCGTAGAGATCCGCATAGACACGCAGGTTTTGGGCCACGGTTAAGCGGTGCGGCAACTCAACATAGGGCGATGAAAAATTCATTCGTGCGAGCACTTTGTACCGCTCCGTGCGCAGGTCATGACCCAAGATGCGGACCTGTCCGGTGGTTGGCAGTAACAACCCAAGCAACATGGATATTGTGGTTGTCTTGCCGGCACCATTGCCGCCTAAAAGCGCGACGGTTTGGCCCTCGTCAATGCGCAACGACACATTGTCCACGGCGACCACATCGCCAAACACTTTCATTAAATTTGTGGCGTCAATCACCGCCGTCATGAATTTTGCTCCATGGCGTATCCGAAGGTTAGTGGCTGGCTGCCCGTCAGGTTAACTTGAAGCCCCCGAAAAACTTGCTCTGATATGACCGATCTTTATGAAAAATTAAAGAAAACGTTTTATTTGAGCGCGTTAATTGGTCAGTTGACCAGTTCCGCATGAACGGCAACACCGAGGGTTATGGTGCCTAAAACGGCCAGGGTGAGCAATGCTGCCGGGCGATAGTGGCGATGTCCTGTTGTCGAGAAAAAATGCGCGCCGACGGCCGTGCTGAGCATATAAATCGGCACCACCAAAAATGAGACAACCAATACCCGATTGTTATATAGGCCAAGGTACCAAAAAGGCACGAAGGCACAGAAGTTTAAGGTCGAAACAGTGCCCAGAACATTGGCACGCTGGCGAACGGCGTCACCTGGCCTGGACAATGCGGCAAGCACCGCAGGCGGGCCGCCCACAGCTGCCGCGCCCTGAATCAAACCTGAGATGACGCCGGCCAAAATGGTTTCCAAATCGCTGTTCTGATAGCCTGGCTTTGGACGCAGATTGAGATGCAATAAACCGACCATGATCAACACGAAGATTGAGATGATGATTTTCATCAAGTCGGGGTCAATGGCAACCAAGACAAAGGCTCCGGCCGGGGCGGCAATAATGCAGGAGATACTGAAAACCGTGACAAACCGCCGTTCAGCGTGACGAATGATTGTCGGCAGAAGCTGAACCGTGCTGGGCATGCCGATCAACGATGCGATTGGAATCGCGGTCAGCGGACCAAAAACAAGGTTCAGCACCAAAACAACTGCAATTGCGCCGCCAAAGCCGACAAATCCGCGCAGAAAGCCTGCCAATCCGGCGCTGAATATGATCGCCAGAATTTCGAGCAACGAAAAATCGCTTAGGGTGGTAAAGACAGTCTCAATCATTGTGACGCAGGTGCCCATGAGCTGCTGATTGGCCAGCTGGCGGGCAAAAGCATGTGCAGATCTTGAATCATGAATACCCCAGGGCAAGACGATCGCGATAACGGTTTATCGCCAGCCATCACCGTAGACAGAATGGCGTCAGGATGCATGATGATTTAGATCATTACAAAGGGAATAAAAATGACGGACCTAACGGGAAAAAATGCGATCGTGACCGGCGCCGGCCGCGGCCTTGGTGCGGCCAGTGCAAAAATTTTGGCGGCAGCAGGGGCGGCCGTCATGCTGGTGGCGCGTGATTCGGTGGCTGTGGCGGAGGTTGCGCAGCAAATCACCGATAGCGGCGGTAGGGCCGTGTCGATGGCCTGCGACGTGGCTGATTATCATGCTGTTGAGACCATGGTCGCGGCCACTCAAAAGCAGTTTGGTAGTCTTGATATCCTGGTCAATAACGCCGGCGTGATTGATCCAATTGGCAGCATTGCCAACTCTGATCCAAAGCTTTGGGCGCGCAATATTGAGATCAATTTAATCGGTGCATATAATGCCATACGCGCGGTGCTGCCGGTTTTGAGCAAGACCACCGGCACCATCATCAACGTGTCCTCGGGGGCCGCCCACCGCCCGCTTGAAGGTTGGAGCGCCTATTGTTCAGGTAAGGCAGGATTAGCGATGCTGACCCGTGCCGTTGAACTTGAATGCGCCGAGCAAGGGGTGCGTATCTTTGGGTTTTCGCCCGGCACCATCGATACCGAAATGCAGGTCAAAATTCGGGCTTCCGGAATCAATCAAATCAGTCAGATACCACGTGAAAATTTATCTTCGGTGGCCGATGCCGCCCGCGGCCTGGTGCAGCTTTGTAACGCCGAAAATGACGACTTGATCGGCCAAGACGTTTCCATGACCGATACAAATTTCCGTTCACGTCTCAATTTAACCTAGAACTTAGATACTATAACAGCCTGATGGATTGTATGCGCTACGCGTTCGAGCGGTTCAACGTGAGCTGCGGGGCGTGTGCTGCTCACACGCCTAATTTGCTGTCGATGTTTACAAACAATTTTTGACTACATTTGAGCCAAGTTTATTTTTCGATTTTGATTCAGCGAGTTAGGCGGCTTTTTTAAAAATGATCGGGGCAGAGAAAAGCCTGCGCTCAGCCTGTGTTGTGGATGTTGGCCTGCATTTACGGGCCATCACGGCAGCATTTTTTCTGAAATAATTAATGGCATGAAAGAATTATTATGGTTTGATTAATTTTGCGCCGCAACATGGCGGTGACGTCCAGGCAATTGTTATAGCTGATATTGGAGGTTGGAAATGTTAATCGGAAGACGAAAGTTATGGCGGCAGTTAAGCATGCTCGCGCTTGCTCTGCCGCTGGCGGCAGGGATCGCTGTCGGTTCCGCACACGCAGAGAAAGTTTTGCGAATTGTGCCACACGCCAATTTGAAAAACTTGGATCCCATTTGGACAACAGCGTATATCACCCGAAATCATGGCTACATGGTTTACGACACGCTTTTTGCGGCCGATGAAAACCTTGTCGTTCATCCGCAAATGGTGGACACGCACTCAGTCAGCGACGATGGCCTGACGTATACATTCACGCTGCGTGATGGCTTGAAATGGCATGATGGCGCGCCTGTCACCGCCGAAGATTGCATTGCGTCGATCGCCCGCTGGGGCAAGCGCGACGGCATGGGCCAAAAGCTCATGGACTTCACCAAAGAAATGAAGGCCGTCGATGCCAAGACCTTCCAGATGATCTTGAATGAGCCATATGGCTTGGTCATTGATTCACTTGGAAAAATCAGCTCGAACGTGCCGTTCATGATGCCAAAACGCTTGGCTGAAACCGATGCTTTCGAACAGGTTCCGGAAATTATCGGCTCGGGCCCCTTTAAATTCGTCAAAGACGAGTGGGTGCCAGGTTCAAAGATCGTTTACGTCAAAAACGAAGCCTATGTCCCACGCAGCGAGCCAGCCAGTGCGGCTGCCGGCGGTAAGGTTGTGAAAGTTGACCGGGTTGAGTGGATTTATATCCCTGATCCCGCGACAGCGATGAATGCCTTGAAAAACGGTGAAGTGGACCTTTGGGAAACTCCGGCGCCTGATATGCTGCCGCTGATGGACAGCGATCCAAACATCAAAACCGCTGTTATCGATCCTTTGGGTACCCAGGGCTGGTTGCGTCCAAACCACTTGCATCCGCCATTTGACAACCCCAAAGCACGTCAAGCATTGGTCCATGCCGTTAATCAAGAAAACTATCTGCAAGCGATTATCGGTAATCCAAAGCTGTACAAAGCTTGCCCAGCATATTTCATTTGCGGCACGCCAAACGAAACCGATGTCGGCACCGACGCACTGAAAAATGTGAACCTGGACAAAGCCAAGCAGCTTTTGAAGGAAGCTGGCTACAAGGGTGAGAAAATCATCCTGATGCAACCAACCGATATCCCGGTGTTGAACGGTGCCTCCTTGGTGACCGCACAATTGCTGCGTGACATCGGCATGGATGTTGAAGTGCAAGCCATGGACTGGTCAACATTGACCTCGCGTCGGGCCGAGAAAAAATCACCTGCTGATGGTGGCTGGAACGTGTTCCACACCTATTCAACAGGTGCCGACGTGACCTCGCCCGTTGCCAACATCGGCATTTCCGGTGGTGGTGTCGAGAAGGCCTGGTTTGGCTGGCCAACCGATGCCAAGATCGAAGAATATCGTGATGCCTACGCACGCGAGTCAGATCCGGCAAAGAAAAAAGCCATCATCGAAGCTTTGCAACTGCGGGCCTTCGAAGTTGTGCCTTACGTCAACTACGGCCAATGGTTCCAGCCTGTGGCATGGCGCAGCTCGCTGTCAGGCGTGCTGATTTCGCCGGTGCCGTTCTTCTGGAACATCGACAAGAAGTAATTTGTCGGCTGTTTGGCTAACCATCTGCAACCATCGCCGGCTTCAACAGATCGAAGCTGGCGATGGACAATGAAAAACGTGCATTCATAAAGGCTGACAAAGCCGGATTTCGATCGGAACGCGTAGATGTATGTTTATTTAATAAAGCGAGCGATTGCCGTTCTGCCGGTCATGTTGGTGGTCGCCGTTGTGGTTTTCTTATTAATGCATTTAACGCCGGGTGACCCGGCAGCGATCATTGCCGGCGATTATGCCCGGCCGGAAGATATCGCGCGTATTCGCAAGCAGTTAGGGCTTGATCAGCCGCTACATATTCAATTCTTCAAATGGCTTTTTGCGATCCTGCGCGGGGACCTTGGGGTTTCTATTTTCTCAAACCTGCCGGTCAGTCATTTGATCGCACAGCGGATCGAGCCGACCATTATGTTGTCGCTGTCGACGATCCTATTCTCGGTGTTGGTTGCCGTGCCGATGGGGGTATGGGCGGCCTGGCGCGTCGGGACCAGCGTTGACCGCTTGGTGATGATTTTTGCGGTGATTGGTTTTTCAGCGCCGGTCTTTGTGATCGCGTATGCGCTGGTTTATGTTTTCTCGCTGCAGCTTGGTTGGTTCCCGGTGCAGGGATACACCCCAA
Organism: SAR116 cluster bacterium AG-355-O21; assembly: GCA_003280605.1. Taxonomy (GTDB): domain Bacteria; phylum Pseudomonadota; class Alphaproteobacteria; order Thalassobaculales; family Thalassobaculaceae; genus TMED26. The sequence continues at coordinate 38,738 of QCEM01000015.1, forward strand.
TCGGCGAGGATGTGTTTGGATTTCTGCGCTCGATTGCGCTGCCGACATTTGCCCTTGGAATGGTCTATATCGCACTGATTGCGCGGATTAGCCGGGCCAGCATGCTGGAAGTTTTGAGCGAAGATTATATCCGCACCGCACGCGCCAAAGGAACGTCCGAAGGCTCGGTTTTAATGCGCCACGCGCTGAAGAATGCCTCGGTCCCGATTGTCACGATTATCGGTATCGGCATTGCCCTGTTGATCGGCGGTGTGGTGGTGACGGAAAGCGTCTTTAACATTCCCGGCCTTGGTCGGCTTATTGTCGACGCGGTGCTAAGCCGTGATTACCCGATTATCCAAGGGGTCATCCTGGTGTTCTCGGCAGCGTTTGTTGCGGTGAATCTGTTGATCGACCTGTCGTACACATTCCTTGATCCTCAGATCAGATATTAAGCGGAGCGCCGATCATGACCGCGATCACAGAAAATCAGGAAGAAACTCAGGTTGAAGGCCGCTGGCTGCAGTTGAAAAAGTACTCGCGGCGAAACCCGACGGTGGCGATTGGCCTGGGTTTGTTGGTAATCATGGTTTTGGTGTCTTTCATCATTCCTTTTTTCATTGCTGACCCGCTGCGGATGAACCCCATCATGCGTTTGCGCCCGCCAAGTGATGAGATTTGGTTTGGCACCGATATGTTTGGCCGGGATATTTTTGCGCGCGTCATTGCCGGCGGTAAAATTTCGCTGGTGGTTGGCGTGATGGTCGCCCTGGTCAGCACGGTGCTTGGCCTGTTTATTGGCATTGTCGCCGGATATGTGCGGGTGCTTGACGCGATTTTGATGCGCATCATGGATGGCTTGATGGCGATCCCAGGGGTGCTGTTGGCCATCGCCCTGATTTCGCTTGCCGGTGCCAGCATCACCAATGTGATCATTGCCATCACCATTCCCGAGTTACCTCGGGTGGTGCGCCTGGTGCGCAGTGTTGTGCTGTCGTTGCGGGAACAGGTTTTTGTGCAAGCAGCAATCTCCATCGGCATGCCGGTGTGGCGGGTATTGTTTGTGCATGTGCTGCCAAACACGCTGGCGCCATTGATTGTGCAAGCATCTTACATCTGTGCCTCAGCGATGATTTTGGAAGCAATTCTGTCCTTCTTGGGCGCCGGCACGCCGCCGGAAGTTCCCAGTTGGGGGAATATCATCGCGGAAGGCCGGACTTATTTCCAAATCTCCCCATGGATCATCTTCTTCCCGGGGCTGTTTTTGGCGATTACCGTTTTAGCGGTGAATCTGCTCGGCGATGGCTTGCGCGATTCACTTGATCCAAAGATTGCGCAACGGATGCGTTGATAGGAAAAAATAATGTCGCGTATCGTTACAATTGGGGCCGCCCAGATGGGGCCGATTGCGGCGCATGAAAGCCGCACGCAGGTGGTTCAGCGGCTGATCGCCCATCTTCATGAAGCCAGCCGTCGGGGCTGTGATTTGGTGGTCTTTCCTGAGCTTACACTGACGACTTTTTTTCCGCGTTGGTACACCGAAGACCAGGCAGAGATTGATCAGTGGTTTGAAACCGAAATGCCGGGGCCAGAAACCCAAGCGCTTTTTGATGCCGCAGCGAAACTGCAAATCGGCTTTCACCTTGGCTATGCAGAATTGGTCGAAGAAGCAGGCCAGGTGCGGCGTTTCAATACGGCCATTTTGGTTGATAAAAACGCTCAAATCATTGGTAAATATCGTAAAATTCACTTGCCCGGTCATGCCGAGAATGAGCCGTGGCGGGCCTTCCAGCACTTAGAAAAGCGTTATTTTGAAACGGGTAATCTTGGCTTTCGGGTGTTTGACGGCTTTGGCGGTAAGGTTGGGATGTGCATTTGCAATGACCGACGCTGGCCGGAGACTTATCGGGTTATGGGCTTGCAGGGGGCGGAACTGATTGTCCTTGGTTACAATACGCCAGTGCATAATCCACCGGCACCTGAGCACGATGCCCTTGGTCTTTTTCATAATCAAATCGTCATGCAGTCGGCGGCCTATCAGAACGGCACCTGGATTGTTGGTGTCGCCAAAGCAGGCAATGAGGAAGGGGTGCCAATGATTGCCGGCACCCAAATCATCGCCCCCTCAGGCGAAACTGTGGCGATGGCGGCAGGCGAAGGTGATGAGTTAATCACTGCGGCGTGTGATCTCGATCTTGCCGCCTCCTATAAGTCGACGGTCTTTAATTTCGCCCTGCACCGTGAACCACAGCACTATGGCCTGATCACTGCGACCAAGGGTGCGGTTTCACCGGCTGACGGCGTTGCGCTTGAAAAATCTGATAAATAGACCGTTACCGCGGCGTCGTCTCCGGTGGCTGCGGGCGCAGGGTAATCAGTGAGGCCGCGATGATAAGCGCTGCGCCAAGGATGGTTTCGATCTGCGGACTCTCGTGAAAAACAACCCAGCCAATGGCCCCGGCAAATAACAGTCGCACATAGTCGACCGGTGCGATGCTGCTTGCCTCGCCAACTTTATAGGCTTGGATGTTGGCGAATTGTGAGGTTACCGCCAACAAACCGATGGCGACCATAAACAGCCATTGCAGCGGCGTTGGCGGCACCCAAAAATAAATCGCCGGGAGCAGCATCAGTGCGCCCACCATGAAGGCTTGATAGGCCAAAATCGTCACCGGCCGATCAACCTGTGCAATTTTCCGAATTAAGATCATCACACAGCCTGCGGCGGCGGCCGATAAAATACCCAGTAAGGCATACACATTCAGGCCGGCAACATCTGGTTTCAAGATCACAATCACACCCACGAACCCCAGCAGCACAGCAAGCCACTTACGGCGACCGGCGTGTTCGCGCAGCAACCAGACCGCAAACAGCGTCACAAAAATGGATTTTGCAAAGCTCAATGTTGTTGCTTCGGCCAACGGCAAATGGATAACGGCTGTAAACCCGGCAATCATTGCGACCAGCGCCAGGGCCACGCGCATGCCGTGCAAACCGACGATATTGGTGCGCAATGCGTCGGGAAAATTTGCCGCAATCGCTGGCATCACAACAGCGGTCATTGTTAGCTGGCGGACGAGCAGAATTTGAAAAATGGACACATCTTCACCGACAATTTTAATCAGTGTGACCATGATCGTGAAAAAGATGCCGCCACCTAAAATCCATAGGCCACCACGCAAATTTCGCGGCAAGCTATTGAAGCGCACGGCCACATAGCCATGCCAAAGGATTGCTAATTTTTGCTGCACACTGTGTTCCCATCAGCTGTCAGTGAGGAGCCAATCGATGCGTGAGTCAGCTGGATGGCACCTTTTCGGCCGATGATTCGGTTAATAAAAATGATTCGCTATGAAATTCGGGGTAGAATCAAGTTAGCGGTTTAGAGTAGCATTTTTCTAAGCTTTGGCAGAA
>QCEM01000016.1 GCA_003280605.1 SAR116 cluster bacterium AG-355-O21
GTTAGACGCGCATCCGGAAATTTCCTGCCCGTCCGAGCAACTGACAAGCGAACTTGCGAAAAATCTTCGACAATTTTATGCCGCCTATAACGAAGTCTTGGCGATTGCCGACGATCGAAACGGTGGCCAAGGCGTTCGGCCGATCAGTAAACAGGCGGTCGAGCGGATTTTTGCCTGCCACGTGCAGGTGATGGCCGAAGATACCGCCCAGGGAAAACCAATCTTTGGACTGAGCGATAACGCATTAGGTCTGAATATCGGTAAATTTTTGCGGATGTTTCCGACAGCGAAATTTATTCGCATTGTCCGCAACCCGGTCGATCGGGGGGTGTCGCTGTGGCGGTATAACCATGAAGTTCATAAAAATACCGGCAACGAGGTGTTTTTTGCAAAATTTATGGAGGCATCTGCCGGCACGGTAGAAGGCTGCATTTTGCATTACGCCGCGATGGATGCCGAAGAATTACGGAATTTCATCGCAGCTGTTGGCGACAATCCGAACGTCTTGATCATTCGATATGAAGACTTTAGTCAGGCGCGTCTGGCCGGCTTGAAACAAGTCTATGAATTTCTCGGTGCCGAAACCAGCCCGCAATTGCTTGAGGAACTTGCTCACCAAGGCCAGATTGGCTCGATGGCGCAGGTCTCAAAAAATAAAGCGTTCTTTAGCGGCGGCGGGCGGACTGACTTTGGCGGCAATCGGATATCACCGGAAATTCGCCGCCAGGCACTGGAGATTATGAAGGACCCAATGCAGCGCTTAGGCTATGATTTAAGCGCTTTGCCGGAGGCTCGTTAAGTGCCGTATATGGGCATAGCACTACCGAAAAAATGGCTCTTTTGCTCGGTCATTTTGAAAACTTTAGGCGCTGACGGGAAGGTGTTCGAATGATCAATCCTGCCGCGCCATTTTTCTGCTCTGGACTTGCAAAATCAGGAACGACTTTTTTGCAAATGATGTTAGATGCGCATCCACAAATTTCCTGCCCATCGGAACATGCTTTCAGAACTGTGATTGAAAACCTAAATGCCTTCTATCACGCTTACAATGAGAGCCTTGAACTCGTGGCCCGCCGCACCGGCGGCCAAAAACCACGTGCGGTCAGTAAGAACGCTATTCAGCAAATGTTTGTCATGCACTTGCGGGTAATGGCGAAAGATGCCAGCCAAGGCAAGTCGATCTTTGGCCTTAACGACAACACGGTTCTACAGAATTACGCACTATTTGCCAAAATGCTTCCACAGGCTAAATTTTTATTCATCGTTCGCAATCCAATTGATCGTGCGCTGTCGCTTTGGGACCATAATCATAGATTATATGAGATTGAAAAATCTGACGCGCATCTGCGTTTCTTAAAAAATTCTGATGGCACGCTGGACGGCAGCGTGATCGACCACGCAAGCCATGATGCGAAACGTTTAACGACTTTCTTGGATGCGGTTGGCGACAACCAAAATGCGTTGATCATTAAATATGAGGACCTCAGTCACGATCGGGTGACGGGCCTCGGCCGGATTTATGATTTTCTCGGCGCGACCACGGCACCGGACGTGCTGCAGAGGATTGCGGCGGAAGGTGACATTGGCACCATGGCCAAAGCCTCAAACAGCCAGGCGTTTTTCAGTGGCGGCGGCCGGACGGACTTTGGCGGTAATAAGATATCCCCTGAGACACGCCGGCAAGCCCTACAGATTATTGCCGGTCCGATGCAGCGGCTGGGCTATGATTTGTCGCCATGGCAATAGCTTTATGAAAACTTTCAACGCCGCCGCCGGGGCCGTCCGGATGGTTCCACACGGCACTAATAACGGCCAGAAAATCAGCCTGAGCTTGCACCAATGGCGCGCAGTTTTCAGCAGTAATGCCGCCGATCGCAACAGTCGGCACCACCGCAATATCAGTCCACCAGCGTAAAATCTCTAGGCTGGCCTGATGGCTGACATCCTTGGTGTTGGTGGGGAAAAACGCCCCAAAAGCAACGTAATCGGCACCTGCCTCGGCTGCTGTCATCGCCAGGTGGCGTGAATCATGGCAGGTGACGCCGATCATCGCATCGCGGCCCAAAATGTCGCGCGCCACCTCATAAGGACTGTCGCCTTGCCCAATGTGAACCCCGTCACAGCCTGCCTCTGCGGCTAAGTCAGGACGGTCATTCATCAAAACCGGCACCCCATAGCGATGCGCAACCGGCACGATTTCTGCGGCTGCATTGCGAATGCTGTCGTCATCGACATCTTTAAGCCGCAGCTGCAGACAGGCCACAGGACCGGCTTCGAGTGCCGCAGCAAGGTCTTTGGCAAACGCCGCCGGCACCAAAGCCGGCGGTGTTATCAGATATAATTGGCAGGGGGCGTTAGCCGCGCTCACGCTTTGCCCTTATAGATATCGATGATGGTGTTAAGCATCGCCAGCGCCTCAGCACGCGGCCGTTGGAAGGTGTTGCGGCCAATGATCGAACCACTGGCACCACCTGCGTAAAGCTGGCGAATTTCGCCTAAAAGCCCATCAAGGTCTTTTGCTTCGCCGCCTGAAAACACAACAATGCGCCGACCATTGAATGTTGACTGCACCACATGGGCGATGCGCTCTGCCAACGTGTTGATTTTGATATGATTGGCTTCATAAGCTTTCTTGGCGGCGTCCAACTCAAGATGCGCCGTCGGTGGTTTGACTTTGATGATATGAGCGCCGAGAAGCGCCGCCATATGCGCGGCATAAGCGACGATATCAACGGCTGTCTCACCTTGTTTTGACAAGTCGCCGCCACGTGGGTAGGACCAGACCACCACGGCCAAGCCGTAGGCTTTGGCTTCCTCGGCCATTTCTTGAATTTGGCCCATCATCTCAAAAGCCCCGTCGGAGCTGGGGTAGATGGTGAAACCAATCGCAGAGCAACCCAGCCGTAATGCCTCCTGCACGGAACCTGTGATCGCTTGCACCGGCCCTTCCTTGTCGCGCGCCAGCGAGTTGGCGCTGTTGACCTTCATAATGGTCGGAATTTGACCGGCAAACGTATCCGCCCCGGCTTCCAGCATGCCGAGCGGGGCAGCATATGCCGACAACCCGGCATCAATTGCCAGACGGAAATGATAATGCGGATCATAGCCTTCGGGGTTGGGCGCAAAGCTGCGGGCGGGGCCATGCTCAAAGCCTTGGTCCACAGGCAGAATGACGAGGCGGCCTGTGCCGCCAAGCTTGCCTTGCATCAAAATCCGCGCCAGGTTGGCTTTGGTGCCGGGAGAATCAGATTCGTAATTATCCAAAATGCGTTTGACGCGTTGGGTAACCTTCATAGCCATAAACTCCTTTTAAGACACACCGCCGATTATAACGTCTTTGCCATCGCCGCAGTGGTATCCAGCATGCGGTTCGAGAATCCCCACTCGTTATCATACCAGCTCATCACCCGCACCAGCATACCATCAATCACTTGCGTTTGGCTGAGATCAAAGGTCGAGCTGTGCGGATTGTGGTTAAAATCAATCGACACCAAAGGCAGTTTATTGATCCCTAAAATTCCTTTCAGCGGCCCGTCGCTGGCGGCCGCCGTGATGGCCGCATTGACGGCGTCGACGCTGGTGGCTGATTTGGGGGTAAATTTAAAGTCAATCAAGCTGACATTTGGGGTCGGCACCCGAATGGCGGTGCCATCTAATTTGCCGGCAAGTTCCGGCAAAACCAGACCAACGGCTTTCGCCGCCCCGGTTGAGGTCGGGATCATTGAGCTGCCGGCGGCGCGGCCACGGTAAAGGTCAGAATGCATCACGTCCAAGGTCGGTTGATCGCCGGTAAAAGCGTGGATCGTGGTCATGTAACCACGTTCAATACCGATCGCTTGGTTGAGCACATGGGCCACCGGCGCCAGGCAGTTGGTCGTGCACGAGGCATTGGAAATGACGGTATGCTCTGCTGTCAGTTGCTGATGATTGACGCCGTAAACAACCGTCAGGTCAGCGCCGCTTGCTGGGGCCGACACGATCACCCGCTTGGCGCCGGCGGCTAGATGCTTGGCGGCGGCTTCGCGTTTGGTAAACAGTCCGGTGCATTCCAGCACAATATCGACGCCGTTGGCGGCATGGGGCAAATTTGCCGGATCGCGCTCAGCCGTCACGGCGATTGGGCCGTAGCCAACATCGATTGTGCTGCCGTCAACGCTGATATCGGCAGGGAAACGGCCGTGGTTGGAATCCCACTGCAGCAAGTGGGCATTGGTTTCCACAGGACCTAGGTCATTGATCGAGACGGCTCGAATGTCTTCACGGCCGCTTTCTACCAGTGCCCGCAGGACCAAGCGACCAATTCGCCCAAAACCGTTGATGGAGACCTTAACTTGCGACATTTACCCTATCCTTTGTTGTTTTCTAACGACGTTTATTATTGATTTTGAGTGCTGCTGGCCAGTGATCTTAACCTGCTAGCTGCGCCCGTGCTGCGGCTTCGACAGCGGCGGCGGTAATCCCAAAATGCTCAAACAGTTTACCGGCGGGTGCCGACTCTCCGAAGTGTGACATGCCGATAAAGGCACCATCACGGCCAATCAAGCCATCCCAGCCTTGGCGGATTCCTGCCTCCACCACAACCGTTGCCGAGCCAGGGGCAAGGACTTCGTCCTGGTAGCTGCGATCCTGACTTTGAAAGCGGTCTAAACATGGCATCGAGACAACAGCTGTGGCAATGCCGTCGGCTTCCAATGCAGCACGCGCGGTGGTTGCGAGTTCAACTTCTGAGCCGCTTGCAATAAAGGTCACCTGGCGCTTGCCGGTGGCGGCGTCCGCCAATACATAGCCGCCACGCAAACACGGATTATCCGCAGAAAATTCAGTGCGCAGTTGCGACAAGCCTTGACGGCTCAATGCCAGCACCGATGGCGTTGCCCGGTCGATAATTGCAGCTTCCCAACATTCCGCCGTCTCGACCGCGTCCGCCGGCCGGTAAACATTCAGATTGGGTATCGCCCGCAGCGCCGCCAAATGCTCCACAGGTTGATGGGTTGGTCCGTCTTCACCCAAGCCGATCGAGTCATGCGTCATGACGTAAATCGTACCCAAGCCCATCAATGCGGCAAGCCGAATGGCGGGGCGGCAATAATCTGTGAACACCAAAAATGTGCCGCCGGCAGCAATCACACCGCCATGCAAGGCCATGCCGTTCATTGCCGCTGCCATGGCATGCTCACGAATGCCGTAATACATGTAATTCCCGTCCGGATTATCGGCATCAATGGCGGTCATAGCGGCCACTTTGGTGTTGTTTGATCCGGTCAGGTCAGCAGACCCGACAATCAAACTCGGCACCGCCGGGACCAGCGCCTCGATGCTATTCTGTGAGGCAACGCGGCTGGCGATTTTCACGGGCTCGGCTGCTAATTTTTGCTTCATGGCGGTGATCGCGGCGCGTGCCGCAGCATCGCTGGGTGCCGCCATTGCGGTGGTGAACTCATCTTGATTGGCGGCTGCCGCCAACCGATCGCGCCAGGCGGCATGTAAAGCTTTGCCGCGATTGCCCGCCGCTTTCCAGGCAGCGGCGATATCATCGGGAATAACAAATGCCGGGTATGGCCAGTCAAGCGCCGTGCGGGTCGCCGCGATCTCGTCGGCGCCAAGCGGCGCCCCATGCGAGCCTGCCGTGCCGGCTTTGGTCGGTGCGCCATAGCCAATGGTTGTCTTGCAGGCAATCAGGCTTGGTTTGTCGCTGCTTTGGGCGGCTGTTAACGCTGCTGCGATGGCGTCCGGATCATGACCGTCAATTGCCGTACAGGCCCAGCCAGAGGCCTCAAAACGGCTGATATGATCGTCCGACGTGCTAAGCGATGTCGGCCCGTCAATGGAAATGCCATTGTCATCAAAAAGCACAATCAGCTTGGATAGCTTTTGGTGCCCGGCCAGTGAAATAGCTTCTTGGCTGATCCCTTCCATCAAGCAGCCGTCGCCGGCGATGACATAGGTGCGATGGTCGACCAGCGCCTGGCCATGGCGGGCGGCCAGGGTGCGTTCGGCCAATGCCAAACCGACGGCGTTGGCCAGGCCTTGTCCAAGCGGGCCGGTTGTCGTCTCAATGCCGCCGCCGACACCATATTCCGGGTGTCCTGCCGTGCGCGCGCCGAATTGCCGGAAATTCTTGATCTCATCTAAGCTAAAATCGCCGTAGCCGGTCAGATGCAGCAGGCCATATAGCAGCATCGAGCCGTGACCGGCAGACAACACAAAGCGATCGCGGTCATGCCAATCAGGTGCCGATGGATCGTATTTTAAAAATTGCTTGAACAAGACAGTCGCCACATCGGCCATACCCATCGGCATGCCGGGATGGCCTGAATTGGCAGCTTGAACGGCATCCATGGCAAGGGCGCGGAGGGCATTGGCCATGGAGCGTGGCGAGACGGCAGGCGAAGAAGATGACGTCATTATGGCACCTTAAGGATCACAAGGTCTGAAAATGGCAGATCTGAGTTCACGGCTCTTTAATCCGTGTCGAGCGGCTCAATGCTGCAAAATTGCGCGTAGAACTTCCGCAGGCACAAATCATGGCCGAAGATGCCGCCGCCGGGCTGGCGCGTCAACCGAAGAAATTGTCCCATCGCGTCGTAGTTGCCGCATCAGGTGGTAACAATAAAGCTGTATCTGTGACAACCGCAGGCGAGTTGTCGTTGACGTAGGGGCTTGGCCGAACGTATGATGAGGCAACTTTAAGGACCGTCAATTAGTCATTGTATTTTGCGAGGAATATCGATGGGCAGACTCAATGATGCACGCGATCGTCTATCGGCTGCGGTTGCCCGCCTCGAACAGGTTTTAACCGAAAATCCGCCTGCTGACGACACTGCAAACGCAAGCTTGCAGCGCGAACTTGCGGCGTTGCAGGTCAAATATTCCGAGGTTTCTGCCGCTGCCAGCGATGTTGGCGGGCAGCTTGATCAAACCATCGCGCGGCTTGAAGCGGCGTTGGAGAGCTAATCGGTCATGGGCCAAGTTGATATCACCGTAAACGGCAAAATCTATCGTATCGCCTGCGAAGACGGCGAGGAAGAGCGGCTTGGCAGTCTTGCCGGTATTGTCGATGCGCATGTGCATGAGTTGCTTGAACAAGTCGGCAATAACATCAGCGATAGCCGATTATTGGTCATGGCAAGCTTGCTAATTGCCGATGAGCTTATGGATCTGCGTGATAGCCGCGATGAAACTGTCGACGAAGACGACGCCGATGGTGTCGGTGAATTATCGCCGGAAGCAGAAGAAAGTTTGGCCGCTGCAATCGATGCGGTTTCGGGACGGATTGAAGCACTTACCGATCAATTTGCGCGCAGCAGGTGACAAACCCTGTCAGTTCAAGGTACAAACTGGCGACGGTCGCTGCCTGGTTTGTTAGGACGCGCATATCTCTGGGGCTATACTCCATTTTCCTTGGGAGCTACCTCTGCCGAGATCGTGGTCTTGGTACGCGGCGCCCACCTGCACGAGCAGGCACCAGAGGATGGCATGGGAGCCGACGGCTAAGGTGGCACCGTTGTTTTAATTGCTAAAGGGTGATGCTTGGACGACACCGACATGCCCGCACCGCAAGATGTTGCGAATGTCAAATCGGCCCTGCGGAGCGAGGCGGAAGCGCGACGGGTGCAGGCAGCAGCCGATGATGATGGCAGTGCCGCCGTCCGCATGGCCGACAACGTTATGTCTTGGCGTCGGCCGGTGGCCGGTGACTTCATCGGTGTCTACTGGCCGTTTCGAAGTGAAATTGATACCCGCCCATTGATCCATCAACTGCACGCTGCCGGCTGTGTGATCGGCTTGCCGGTTGTGACGGCAAAAGCAGCACCACTGGTTTTTCGCCAGTGGACGCCCGATATCGTTCTGGTCGCAGATCGTTTCGGGGTGTTGATTCCCGGGCCGGAAGCGGCAGAGCTGACACCACGGACAGTTGTGACGCCGCTGTTGGCCTTTGACCGACGCGGCTATCGATTGGGATATGGCGGCGGCTTTTATGATCGCACCTTGGCCAAATTACGCGCCGAGGACGGTGTTTTGGCCGTTGGTGTCGGTTTTGCGGCGCAAGAAATGGACGTTGTCCCGACGGCTGAATTTGATATGCAGCTGGATGCGGTCGCCACCGAGACGGCAGTTTTAGAACTTGGGGTATAATGAATGCGGGTTTTATTTTTAGGCGATGTGGTTGGCCGGGTTGGCCGCGATGCGGTGATCGCTGAATTGCCGGGTTTGCGGGACCGGTTGGCGCTCGATTTTGTTGTTGTAAACATTGAAAATGCCGCCGGCGGTTTTGGCGTCACCGAACACATTTGTAATGCCATGCTCGACGCCGGTGCCGACGTGCTGACCTCGGGCAATCATATCTGGGATAAGCGCGAAATCATTACCTATATAGATGAGCAACCGCGCCTTCTGCGACCGCTGAATTATCCGGAAAACACCCCTGGTCGCGGTGCCAATATGTATGAATTGGGCGATGGCCGACGGGTCATGGTGATCAATGTCATGCTGCGGCTGTTCATGGATGCGTTAGATGATCCATTCGCCGCCGTTGAGCGGCAAATCGCCGATATCTCCCTTGGTTACGGCGCGGACTTTATCTTGGTCGATATGCATGGCGAGGCCAGCAGTGAGAAAATGGCTATGGGGCATTTCTTAGATGGCCGTGCCAGCCTTGTTGTTGGCACCCATACCCATGTGCCGACAGCGGACCATTGCATTCTGCCCCATGGCACCGGCTATCAGACCGACGCCGGCATGTGCGGCGATTATGATTCCATCATCGGCATGAAAAAAGATGCGCCGATTGACCGTTTCACCCGCAAAATGCCCGGCATGCGGTTAGAGCCGGCAGACGGTGAGGCGACCATTTGCGGGGTCATGGTGGACACCGACGATGCTACCGGATTGACAACACGGATTGCGCCTTTAAGGCTGGGCGGGCATTTATCGACAACCTTGCCTGCGCAAGCGTCATAACGGAACTTTCAGCGGCGGTTTAAGAGCGGCGCGGCTTTTGGGGGTTTAAATGATCGAAAGTTGGCGCGATTTGAGGCAATCTGATATCTATGCGGCCCGTCAGCGGATCGCCGGTCGGGTCACCCGCACGCCATTAATCCGCGCTCATGAGCTGTCCCATCGATTGGGCGGCGAGATTTGGTTTAAACTGGAAACCTTGCAAGCGACAGGCGCTTTCAAACTGCGTGGCGCGACCAATGCATTATCTTGTTTGACCGAGGCACAGCGCGCCTGCGGGGTAACCTGCGTGTCATCGGGCAACCATGGCCGTGCGCTGGCCTACGCAAGCCAGGCGATGGGCGTCCGGGCGATTATCTGTTTGTCGTCGCTGGTGCCGGCGATCAAGGTTGAGGGCATTCAGCGATTTGGCGCTGAGGCCCGAGTCCATGGCGATAGTCAAGATACCGCCCAGTTGGAAGTCGACCGGCTGGTGCGTGATGAAGGGATGGTCGAGGTGAACCCTTTTGACGATCCGTATGTGATCGCCGGGCAGGGCACGATTGGCTTGGAAATTCTTGAAGATATGCCCGATGCGGACCAGGTCATCGTGCCGTTGTCGGGCGGCGGGCTGATTTCCGGCATTGCTTTGGCCATAAAGTCGGCAACAGCGACGATGCAGGTGCATGGGGTCACAATGGCCGATGGCCCGGCGATGTATGAAAGCCTGCGGGCCGGCCATCCTGTGGATGTGATTGAAACACCGACCCTGGCAGATGCCCTTAGCGGCGGCATCGGTCCGGATAATCGCTTCAGTTTTGAGCTCACGCGGCGTTATGTAGATGACAGTCACCTGGTCGATGAGGCGGCCATCGAACGGGCCTTGTCTTGGCTGTATTTCGAGGAACGCTTGATCGCTGAGGGCGGTGCTGCAGTCGCTGTTGCGGCGCTGTTAGAAGGCCGAGTGGCGGCCGCCGGGAAAACCACGGTTGTGATCGTCAGCGGCCGTAACATCGACATGGATAAGCTGACGAAAATTATCGCCGCGAAACCGCACCGCAGCTACGCCTAGCGGGTGTTATTGCTTAATCTCGCCGGCGAAAAGCCGTTCACGCAGCCGTGCCATGCCGCGCAACCAGCGGTCCCGATCGCCGGCCTTACGGGCCATATAATCGGCCACGGTCGGATGCGGTAAAATAATAAACTGTTCGGCGTCCATGCCGGCGACCACGGCTGCGGCCACATCCTCGGCGTCGATCATGCCGTCAACCGCCGCCGGTGTTTCAAGCCTGCCGCTGGTCATCGCCGTTCGCACACCTTGCGGGCAGACCACAGAGACGCGGACGCCGGCAGGGTTGTATTTGGCCGCCAAGAATTCAGCTAACCCAATCGCGGCGTGCTTGCTCATGGTGTAGGCAGCGGAGTCAACTTGGATCAGCAGACCTGCGGCCGAAACGGTGTTGACAAGATAGCCGGAGCCGCGCGCCGCCATCCCCGGTGCCACTGCGCGTGCCGCATAGACATGCGACATGGTATTGACTTGCCAACATAAATTGATTTCCGCGTCAGGTTGATCTTCGTCGCCCATTTTAATCACACCGGCGTTCGAACAAAACACATCAATCGGCCCATGGGCAGCTTCAGCGGTTGCCACCAAGGCTTTGATCTGCGCTTCGTCGGCGACATCGGTCGGCACGCTGAAGGCATCCAGTTCGCGGCCAACTCCGGCCACGCCGTCGGCATCCATATCCGCCAAAATTAGGGCTTTGGCGCCATCTGCCTTGAAGCGTCGCGCCATCGCCCGGCCAATGCCGCTGGCGGCACCTGTCACAATAATGGTCTTGTCTTGAACACGCATGAAAATGCCTCCTGAGCAGAAATGGCGCTGTCGGGAACCCGGCCATGGATGGAAAATTTTGGCACTAACAGCGACGAGAAATCTTTTTTGATTGATCCGATTGCGATTTCACTCTCGTATATCACATATTAAGACAGAAGACATTGGATCCGGCGGCAGCACGCTGCGGCCAGATTTGGTGGAGACCTTCAGGAGGTTTGGGAAAGTTTACGATGTTCAAAGAGCCGGCGAACCAGAACGCTTTTAGCGCCACCACCCGAGGAATACGGGTCATCGCCCAACCATTTTACCTGGATGAACAATCGGTTCCTGATCGTAGCCAATTTGTTTGGGCTTACCGCATTGAAATTATCAATGATGGCGACGAAGTGGTTCGCCTGGAAAGTCGTACATGGTCAATTACCGATGCCAAAGGTGTCACTCAAGAGGTTCACGGCCCTGGGGTCGTTGGCGAGTTCCCAAGACTGGAACCCGGTGAATCTTTCACTTACACAAGCGGTGTGCCCCTGTCGGAGCCATCAGGCGTGATGAGTGGGTCGTATCAGATGGTTTCCGAAGCCGGTGACCATTTCGACATTGAAATCCCAGCTTTTTCACTCGACAGCCCATTTGCAACAGGGCGGTTGAACTGATGGCTGTAACGCACCTTACACACCCTTTAAATCGGCTGAACATCGCAGCTTATTTTGATCGGACCAGATGGCACCGATCCAAATCTATTGCAGGAGGTACGAATGAGTCCTTATGATAACACAATGTTGCAAAATATCTCTATTTTGCCCGCATCAAGCAATGCGTCGACCGATCTTCGGCCCTCCCGGAGTGAGGCCGAAGAAGCAGTCCGAACCCTAATTCGTTGGGCCGGTGACGATCCCAGCCGTGAAGGTTTGTTGGACACGCCGGCACGGGTTACACGCTCCTACGAAGAACTTTTTGTCGGTTACACCCAGGATCCGGATGAGATTCTATCGACGACGTTTGCGGAAACCGAAAATTATGACGACATGGTGTTGCTGAAGGACATTCGCTTTGAATCGACATGCGAGCATCACATGCTGCCGGTTATCGGGACAGCACATGTGGCCTATGTGCCGGAGAGCCGGGTCGTTGGTATCTCGAAGCTTGCGCGGGTTGTTCACTTATTTGGTAAGCGCCTGCAAATTCAGGAAAAAATGACCTCACAAATCGCCCAGGCGATTGATCATGCGCTGGCACCCAAAGGTGTTGCGGTGGTTGTCGATGCGGTTCATGAATGCATGACAAATCGCGGTGTTCACACCCATGGCTCCAGCCTAGTGACGCGAAGCTTCATGGGCGTTTTTGAAGATGATAAAAACCTCCGCCGTGATTTCATGGATGCCATTTCCGGCAACCGCTGAAGCGAAAAATAACAGTATTTACAGGGGCTTCTGGCATGCCAGAAGCCCATTTTATTGGCTGATTCGGTTATCGTCTTTGAAAAGCTTTCGCTGTGCCTTATTGTCGGCCAATGAATGATCTGCGCGCCGATCGGAGGGCCGTATGAAGTTAGGGCCAGTGTTCTTTGTGCTGGGGCTATTGATCAGTGTGCTTGCCATCGCCATGTTGGTGCCGGCGGCGGTTGATTTTCTCATGGATGGCTCGGGCTGGCATGTTTTCCTGGCGTCGAGCGGTTTGACCCTTTTCATCGGTGTTGCCCTATTGCTGACCTTCAGTGGCAGCACCACCAAGAGCCTTAGCTTGCGACAAGCATTTCTGCTGACCACGGGCAGCTGGTTTGTGATTGCCTTTTTCGCGTCCTTCCCGTTCGCTTTCTCCGACCTCAATATGTCGCCGACCGACGCTTTTTTTGAATCCATGTCGGGGATCACCACCACCGGTTCGACCGTCATCGTTGGTCTGGATGACGCGCCGGCGGGGATTTTGCTATGGCGAGCAGTGCTGCAATGGCTTGGCGGCGTCGGTATCATTGTGATGGCACTTGCGGTGCTGCCGGTGCTGTCTGTTGGCGGCATGCAATTGTTTCAGACAGAAGCTTTTGACGCCGCCGACAAGGTGCTACCGCGGGCGACCCAATTGGCCGGCGGCATCGGCGGTGTTTATATTTTACTGACGGTGATCTGGACCATCGCATTATGGCTGTCTGGTTTATCTGGCTTTGACGCTTTGGCCCATGCCATGACCACATTGGCTACCGGCGGCTATTCGACCAAGGATGCCTCGGTTGCACATTTTAACAATCCCCTTGCAGAGTGGATCATCATTGCCGGTATGATTGTTGGCTCACTGCCGTTTGTCTATTATTTGCGCGGCTTACGTGGCGAATTTAAAGGTTTATTTCATGACAGTCAGGTGCGCTGGTTTGCCTGGACAGTGCTGTTGTCGGTGTTGATGGTTGCCGCCTGGTTATTCAGCAATTTAGATTTCTCAGCGACCAGCTCGATCCGCCATGCAGCTTTTAATGTGATCTCGGTTCTGACGGGCACAGGCTATGGGACCGCGCAATTCGATCAATGGGGCAGTTTTACAACGACGCTGTTTTTGTCGCTGATGTTTGTTGGCGGGTGTGCCGGCTCAACCACTTGCGGGATCAAAATCTTCCGCTTTCAGGTGTTGTTTAGTACCGCCAAAGTTCAGCTTGATCGGTTGTTGCGGCCGCATGGGGTTTTCATTCCGTATTACAGTGGTAAGCCGATCCCTGAGACAGTCTCCGAAGCTGTTATGGGGTTTTTCTACCTGTATATGGCCAGTGTCGCGGCCTTGGCGGCGTTATTGGCGGCGACCGGTCTGGATTTCATGACGGCGATCTCGGGGGCGGCAACAGCGATTAGCAATGTTGGCCCTGGGTTGGGGCCGATGATTGGCCCTAGCGGAACCTTTGCCGAATTGCCGGATACCTCGAAATGGTTATTATCGGCAGGCATGTTGCTTGGACGTTTAGAGATTTTCACGGTCCTGGTTATTCTGACGCCGGCATTCTGGCGCAATTAATATTCTTATTACGGGAGAGAATGAGTGGCCCAATCCGATGTGACAACCGAAGCATGTGTTGCCTTGCTTGATCGTTTGGTGGCGTTTGATACCACCTCTGCAAAGTCAAACCTGGCGCTGATTGACGATGTGCGCGGACAACTTGAAGCGTTGGGGATTGCCACGCGGCTGACCTTCAATGACGAAAAAACCAAGGCCAACTTGTGGGCAACGATCGGTCCGCAAGACAAGGGCGGGATTGTGTTGTCAGGACATACGGACGTGGTGCCAGTGGCTGGGCAAAAATGGACCAGCGATCCGTTTAAAATGGTTGAACGTGATGGCCTGCTTTATGGCCGCGGCACGGCGGATATGAAGGGCTTCATCGCCTGCGCCCTGGCCTATGGCGCGGACATGACAAAACGCGACCTGAAAACGCCGATCCATTTCGCACTCTCCTATGATGAAGAAGTTGGCTGTATCGGAGTCAAAGGCCTCATCGCCGATATGGCCGAAAACCTGCCCTTGCCGCGCGCCGTCATCGTTGGCGAGCCGACCAGCATGCAATTGATTGGCGGCAATAAAGGTGGGCGCAGTTTCACGGCTATCGTGCGCGGTGTGCCGGGGCATTCAAGCGAGCCTGGACGCGGCGCCAATGCGATCATGGCGGCGGCGCGTTTCATCACCTATATCGAGGATTTGCAGCAGGAGTTTTGTGATAATGCCGATCCTGACTGCCCGTTTGACCCGCCGTACACGACTTTTGATCTGGGATTGGTCAATGGTGGCACGGCAGGCAATATCATCCCTGGTGAGTGCCAGATCACCTGGGGCTTTCGGATGTTGCCGGATGATGATTCAGACGCCATTGAAGCCCGGATCCGGGCCTATGCCGAAGCGCATATTGACCCGCCGCTGAAAAAGATTTCCGCAGATGCGGGGATTGAAATTATCCGCCGTGTCGACACACCGCCTTTGCGCCCTGATACCACCTCACCTGCCGAACAAATCATTCGTCACCTTACCGGGCTTAACCAATCAGGTGTGGTGTCCTATGGCACCGAGGCTGGGCATTTCCAGAATGCCGGTGTCCCAGGGGTTATTTTTGGTCCTGGCAGTATTCAACAAGCCCACCAACCTGATGAGTTCATCGCCGTTGAGCAAATCGACAAATGCCGGAAGTTTATCGGCCAATTGCTCGATTGGGCGGAGACCGGGGCATAATGTTGACGGCGATCCGCCGGCAAGGTCAGGTGTCAACTGGGCCGGCTTTGAACCGCTGCAATGCAAGCGGCGGCGGGCCGGCAGGGAAACATATACGGTAATAACTTAAAGCGCAGTGCCGATCATTTGAAAGGTGCCAGCGGTCGAGGCCGACGGCAGGGGCCGGGGGCCCCGTCCGCCAATAACCATGCCAATCAGCGGGCTTTGGGTGTCAGTTAAGCTTCTTCCAACATGGGTGTTTTACAGCGGGCCTCACAGGAGAGACCGAATAGACGCTCACAGGCCAGGTTGTATGAAAATTTTTTCCTAACTTTTGCCAAACTGTGACATAATGCTGGTGTCTTTCAATGTGATTGATATCTCATAATGAAAATAGAAACAGCATACCAAAGTATGCAAGACATCATCACCGCCGGCGCAACACCGATGCAGTTATTTCGTGTTGCCGCGAACCTCCGTCTGCAAACATTGGAGCGGCATTTAAAGACAATAAGTGACAATAAGATCATGGACGGCAGTTTTAAGGGTGTGATGCATGCCGAAAAGGCATTCGGATCGGTCCTAAGTCCAAAAATATTAGGCACATATGAAGCCGAATTGGTCCACGAGATAATGCCCATATTGCCGGGCAAGAGCTGTTTTTTAGACATCGGATGCGCCGAGGGATATTACACCACAGGTGTCGCTGTAAAATCTGACATACCGAAGGTTATCGGCGTCGACATCAACGCTGCTGCGTTAACGGTGGCAAAAAATAATGCCGCGTTAAATGGTGTCGACCATAAATGTGACTTCTTTGCGCAGTTAGCGGACGCCATTGACGATATCGGTTCAGATCCGTTGATCATGGTTGATGTCGACGGAGATGAATTAACGGTGCTCAAGGGGCTGTTTGAAAAGTGCCAAGATGGGAAGTTTAATACCCTCACCATGGTCATCGAAACAGATTACTGGCCGGATCATTCAAGCAATAAAGATGATATCGTTGATGAATTGCTGCGCCATGACTTTCAGATTACCAAAATAATTGAGCAAGACATCAGATTGCGCTTCTCTGCGATTTCAAAACGCCTAACAAGAAACTATTTGGATCAAGCGTTGCTTGGCTTGGAAGGTCGGCCAAATGATCAGTGCTGGGTCATTGCAACGCGCCCGGCCGGCGGTTCGTAAACAGCTGAGTAACACGCTATCACATTGGCCAAGAGGGTCGGCGCTGACGGTGATTGCCGATCCGTTAGGTCAAGCCTCAACGGCGATGGCGCAGCACCATTCTCGACATGCCGATATGACCAAAAGTTTTGCAATCGCCGCCAGGCTTATGGACTGGACCGCGGATGACCAAGAATCCAAAGTGTTTACCCTTTGAAAAAAGGCTCCACCGTTTGCTGAAATATATATTTTGTCTTGGTGTATGACTGCCGGGCAGGCAGTGTGTGTGACCTGCCAAGAGCGATCATCTGTTGCCCTGAAAGCCTCATTGACAGCGGGTTTCGCCGCCGCTACAACGCAGAACGCGTGACTGTTGCGCGAGAAAAAACACCATAAATGGCATCGCCTGCGGACGTGGCGGAATCGGTAGACGCAACGGACTTAAAATCCGTTATTCGAAAGAGTGTGGGGGTTCGAGTCCCCCCGTCCGCACCATTTAGGCCATTGTTTTTATTCATAAAAATCGCCTTTAGTTAAAACCTATATTGTTATCCCGGGGTTGGCGATTTTTGCCAAGGGCAGACATGGTTGCTGGTCGTGCATGCTTGGTTTTGTTCACAACCTTAGCGACGATTGTAAAACCTTTTATGATGTCGGCGTGTCGGGTTGCAAAAAGCCGGGTCGCGACGGAAAGCTAATTTACGGTGCGTCGTGCATAATCTAATCTGTCTAAACTCACGCTACACAAGCTGATGTCACCCATATGACAAGCGCTGATGGCGTGTTTCGCGTGCTGCGCGTGCAGTTTAACGCGGCTCAGGAAGGAAAAGCTGATGGCTGATATGGATACCGGGCTTAATGCCTGGCAGATGAAAACGAACCATAACCGAATGATTGACTTTCAAGCGACCGCAGAGAAGCAGTCGCCAACAGCCGAGGGTGCTGTCGAACTGGCCTTCTTCGGTAGCTCTGCGTTTCGGATTACCACTCCTCAGGGAATCACCGTTATGGTTGACCCGTGGCGTAATCATCCTTCCCGGCGTTGGGATTGGTATTTTCATGATTTTCCCATCACAGCCGTCGATGTTGGGGTGTCAACCCATGCTCATTTTGACCATGATGCCCTGCACCGACTTGATGCAAGCGTGCTGCTTGACCGATTGATCGGCAGTTACACATTTTCCGACCTACAAATTCATGGCATTGCCGAAAAGCATGCCATCGACAGTTGCTGCGCGATCTATGACTTTAAAAAAATCCACCAGCATTTTCACGGTGTCGATATCACACCGCCGAATAACCCGCGCTCCTGGGATCATTGCTTGATCGTCATTGAGACAGGCGGGCTTCGGATTTTGCATTGGGGTGACAATCGCGCGGATCCCCCCGAAGAAGTCTGGGATTGGTTAGGGGAGATCGACATTGCTTTGCTGCCTGTCGATAACTCCCAACATGTTATCGGCTTTGGGGCCGTTAATTCGATCATTGAACGGCTTAACCCCAAGGTTGTGGTGCCACATCACTACTATATTTGGGATGTGGTTCAGCGCCAAAGCACCTTGCAAGTGCCCAGCAATTGGCTTGATAAATACGACGATGTCACCCTCATTGACGGACCTAAGCAGAGCTATAGCCGAGAGTCCGTCCAGGGCCTGAACCGGGCCATCCACTTTTTTGGCGACAATGTGGCTTTTGATAAGCAGGCCTGGTTCGAAAACGGTAAATAGTCCGCTGCGATAAAGGCGATTGTCAAACAATCCGGTCGGTGGTGCGAACCAACCGCCATGCCCGAGAGGTCCGTTCTGATCACCGCAATAGGCGTCACGGCGGCAAGCGTTCTTCAACGCTTGGAAAATCAACGATAACAACTGCCTTGGGCAGAAAAGACCGCCAGGCTGCACAAATCAGACAGGGTGTCCGACCGCCGAAACATCAAACAGATCGGGGTATCGCGTGCAGTTCAAACCGCTCCGCAACAGGAGCGGTTTTTGGGAGTGGGCGGCGCATCATTTATCCTGCTGATCCTTTTATATTCGGATGCAGCAGGCCATTGATGGCCGCCCAGATAACGTTACTCACTCAGTGCTTTGAGCACTTTTGGCGGCGACATCGGCAGTTCATACAGCCGCTTACCGCTGGCATTGGCAATCGCATTGGCAATCGCCGCAAGGGGCGGTACCAACGGGATTTCACCAACGCCTTTGACGCCGAAAGGATGTGCCGGGTTTGGAATTTCGATCATCACGGCATCGATTTCAGGCAAGTCCGAGGCCACAGGCATACGGTAATCGAGGAAGCCGGCATTATCGAGGCGACCGCTTTCATGATAGATGAATTCCTCATTCAGCGCCCAGCCAATGCCTTGCACAACACCACCTTGAATTTGACCTTCGACATAGGCGGGATGGATGGCCCGGCCCACATCTTGGCTTGCGGTATAGCGCAGAATCTTCACATGCCCGGTTTCGGGATCTACCTCAACATCGACCATATGGGCGCCAACGACCCCCATGTGACCTGTGGTGTTCTTGGAAACAGCAGCGGTGATTGGGCCACCGGTTGCCTCCGCTTTCATCGCCAGATCGGCCAGCGAAAGAGGGTCGAACTCACCGGCATTGGAGCCGGCAGGATGCGCGGCACCATCGCGCCACTCAACCGCTTCCACGTCAATGCCCCAGGTTTTGGCAGCACGGCCTTTTAGGGTGGCGATGACCGTATCGGTTGCCTCATTGACCACAATGGCGGCGGCAAAGGTTACCCGGCTACCACCTGTGACGGCGCTGATGCCGACATTATTGGTATCGCCGATCTGTGCTTGTACTTTGCGATAATCGATGCCGAGCTTTTCTGCGACGATGTTAACCATGGCAGCACGGCTACCACCGATATCAGGGTGACCGGTGATCACCAGCGCGGTGCCGTCTTCGTTGATATGCAACTGGGCGCTTGATTCGCCACCGGCATTCCCCCAGTAGCCAATGGCGATGCCACGTCCTTGGTTGGGTCCAAGCTTCGCGTCGGCATTAGGATGGTGACGGACCGAATCAATACATTCCTGGATCCCTGCTTCACCAATTTTAGCGCCGTAAATTGTCGGCTTATCGGCGGCCAAGGCATTGCGCAGGCGCAATTCCCATGGATCGATCCCCAGTTCTTCGGCGATTTCATCTAAGATCGCCTCAAACACGTAATTGCCTTGCGGTGCGCCTGGTCCGCGGTAGGCGGCAACATTCGGGCGGTTGGATACCACATCCAAGCCTTGCACGTCGGCATGTGGGATATCATAGCAGGAAAATGAGAAATGGCAGGCGCGGCCGACAGGTGAGCCTGGATAGCAACCTGCTTGGAAGTTATAGGCACCTTGAACTGCTTTCAGCAGGCCGTCTTTGGTGACGCCGACTTTCAGATGCGCAGACATGCCGGCTGCCGGCCCGGTGCTATGGAACACATCCTCACGGCTATTTTGCATTTTAACCGGGCGGCCGCATTTCTTCGACAACACCATCGCCACCGGCTCCAGGTAAATGATGGTCTTACCGCCAAAACCACCGCCGATCTCAGCGGGGATAGCTTTGATGTCGCCGGTGGCCATACCGGTGATGGTTGCGGTCAGGCCGCGGACCATGAATTGCCCTTGGCTGCTGCTCCAAATTGTTGATTGCGCATCAGGCTTGTAGCTGACGATGCAGGCTTGCGGCTCGATATAGCCTTGGTGCACGGCAGCTGATTTGAACTCACGCTCTAGCACCAGGTCGGATTCCGCAAAACCTTGGTCAACGTCACCGGTTTTGACCGTCATAATATTGGAAATATTGGTTGGCCCATCGATGCCGTCGGTTTTCACCCAATCGTGTAAAATCGGGGCGTCCGGCGCCATTGCCGCGTCAACGTCAATGACATGCGGCAGAACCTCATATTCAACCTCAATCAGCTCAAGTGCGGCAGCTGCGATGCTCTGCGAGATGGCGGCAACGGCAGCGACCGGATGACCAACATAGAGGATTTTTTCGCGCGCCATGCAGCCGCGGGAAATCCAGCGAATGTCGTTGGGGCCTGTTGGCAGCGGCACATCCAGCGGCAGCAGCGGGAAATCGTCGCCGGTCATGACCGCCAGCACACCTTTCATCGCTTCGGCTTTAGAGGTGTCGATTTTTTTGATCAATGCATGTGCGTGCGGGCTACGCAGGACTTTCCCCCAAACCATCCCCGGCATTGTGAAGTCGGCGGCGTATTGAGCCGAGCCGGTGACTTTGTCGATACCGTCAGGGCGGATCGTGCTTTGGCCGATCCATTTATTCTCAAGCGTTTGATTGGGCGAGATCTCATTCATATCAATCGTTCCTTATCCGCAAGGGTCACTGTTGTGGTACCAATAGCCGGCACTTCCGACGCCGAGAATCACCCATGAGGCTGGGCGGCGCACAGCACGTTGCAGCCAGGGCCAACGTACTGTATATATTATGCGCCGCGCGCGTCACAAGGCAACCCATCAGCACCTGCCAAGTGCGAAAAAGTTAACCAATCGGCGGTGTCTCGGCGTTTTGCAGGGATGCTGACCGGCGGTTGCGACAATGTGCCTTCATGGCGTTATCCTTTAGGGCGGTTATCGCTCGGAAAAGTCCCTGCCTGCGGATGTGTCGGGGCACCACCAGCTGTCATGCCGGTGGCATCGCGCATGGCCCTGAGCGGTTAACCGGCAAGGTGCATCGCTGGGTCGGCAATTGCTGCGAAACTTGGCCGGGCGGCGACCGATTTGTAATAGCGTTCCAGGTTGGGGAACGGCGGTGCCGGGACATCCAACAAAAACCACCGGTGGGCCCTGATTGTCATCGGAATGTCACCAAGGGTCCAGGCATCGTCGGCGATATGACTAGTCCGTGCCAGTTGATCGTCAACAATTCGCCAGGCGGCGATCAACGCCTCCCGGGCGGCGGTGACTATATCGGGGTCGCGTTGCGCTGCTGGAAAGCGGATCGTGTGTTTGACATAA
The DNA here is from genome assembly GCA_003280605.1 of SAR116 cluster bacterium AG-355-O21. Classification (GTDB taxonomy): domain Bacteria; phylum Pseudomonadota; class Alphaproteobacteria; order Thalassobaculales; family Thalassobaculaceae; genus TMED26. Next base: position 21,108 of record QCEM01000016.1, read on the forward strand.
TTGTGCATGGGCGAAATCAGCTCATTATTTTCCCACAGCATCCAGCGGCTGGCCGAGGCAAATATTTTGCCGTCAGATGCGTAAAATTTCGCCGCATCATAGGTCATCCCAAGATATTGCACGATGGCATTAGATTCCCAAAGGACAAAACCATCAATATCGATTGTCGGGATTGTGCCGTTTGGATTGATGGCGCGGTATTCAGGCGTATCGACAATGCCGAAGGGCTGATTGCCCTTGGCGACATGACCGCCGGCACCCATGGTGCCGCTGGCCAAGATCAGTTCGTAGTCGAGGCCAAGCTCTGCCAGCGCCAATAATACCTTTTGCGTCCGCGCCGAGGTCGGCCGTCCCCAAAGTCTGATGGTCATGCAGGTGTCCCCCCGAGTGATGGTCCGTCGATCGCTGGCGTGCAGCGGTTAAATGCTATGGTTTCAGCCAATCCGGATCGGCGGCTCGTAAATCGGTACGGGCCACGGGGTAATCCGCCGGCAATGGGTCAAGGCGCAGTCGGGTGAGGCGTTTAAAGGCGAATTTCCAAGCCCCATTTTCATAACGGTATTCATCCTCATAATGACCATGACCGATATAACCACGATGGTCGGGTGCTTCAATCGGACTGCCGCCTTCACCCAAATCGACCAGGTCCATCATCGCCCAGATGGCACGCGCCCGGTCGGGACCAAGAAAGGCAATTTCGGGCATGTGGCAGTGGTGAACTGTTACCGCATTGGCGAAGCGCTGCGAGATGCCGGCAATAAACATCTCAAGGCTGGCTCCGCTTGGCGCAGAGCCAAAGCCCTCAAAGACCACGTCGGCGGTGAAAAGCGCCTGCAATTGCGGCCATTGCTTTGTGTCCACAAAGCGACAATAAGCTGCCTTAAGTGCATGAATTTGGATGATATCTGAAAACCGCTCAGAGTCAGCTAAGGACATGACAGGCAGCCTTTATGAATATCCGTATGGCAAGCGCTCGTCGGCCGGCAGGAATGCCGACTTAGGCGGTTTTAAATAGGACCTCTGGGTTAACCATGGTTTTGATCTCCATGACATTGCCATTGGGGTCTTTGATGAAAAATGTTTCCTGCTCAAATTCATTACCTATGAAGCGCCGATACGGCGGGTCGATATAGTCGATATTATGCGCATCTAAGCGTGCCTTAACGGCCTCAAAGTCGCTTTCGGAGAGGTGCACGCCAAAATGCGGCACAGCGACCGCGCCCATATCAACGTCATGGCGCACGCTGGGCAAGCGTTCTTCACTTTGATGCAAGGTTAGCTCATTGCCCCAAAAATTAATATCGACCCAGCGACCGGCCTCCATGTTACCTGTCTCGCATCCTAAGATATCGCGATAAAAAGCAACTGTTGTCTCGAGATCGCCGGCGGGAACAGCTAAATGAAACGTATTGGCCATAACATTAAACACCTTTTTAGCTTCGATAAGTTAATTACCTGATGAATAGCATCGATATGGTTTCGTTTCCATTCAGTTTCAATACGTTACAATATTTTTCGCATTATTAACCCTATCGGCATAATGTGGTTCGCGTGGCAGGATATTGGGAACAAGCTTGCTGCGAGAGCTGCCCGGTATGGCGGCCCGGTGGTGTTATCGGTGCCAGATCAAGCTGATCTCGGTGTCGCTAAATCACTCCGTCCTTGGCCAGCGCGGCCATCTCGGTCGCCGAAAGGCCAAGTTCATCGCCCAGAATTTCAGCATTGTGTTGGCCCTTGCGCGGCCCGGCGTGACGGATTTTCGCCGGTGTTTCTGACATCAGCGGGAAGGCATTGGTCATCCGGATTGGGCCCAAATCCTCATCCTCAATGGTGATGATGTCATCGCGCGCCTGATATTGTGGATCGCTGAAAATTTGGTCCGTAGTATAGGCAGGGCCGATGGCTGCTTCGGCTTTCTCGAAGGCGTCCAGAACCACTTCTAAGCTATGCATGGCAATCCAATCAGCGACGATACCGTCAACCTCATCAATATGTTCGACCCGTCCTTGCGGGGTTTGAAAGCGCGGGTCAGCGGCCACATCCGGGCCACCGCAAAGCGTTAAAACGCGGTTCACAATGGCCGGTGAATTGGTCGAAATAGCAACCCAGTGGCCATCTTTGGTCTGATAGGTATTCCGCGGCGCATTATTTTTTGAACGATTTCCCATGCGTTCCGCAATCAGCCCAAGTTGATCATAGTCTAAGGGCTGTGGTCCCATGACCTGAAACAGCGGCTCGTAAATGCTCAGGTCAATGAATTGGCCGACGCCGCTGCCTTGGGCATCGCGGTGGTACAGCGCAAACATTGCAGCAAAGGTCCCATAGGCGGCCGCAATGCCGTCGGCGAGGCCGAAATTTGGTAAGGTCGGCGGCCCGTCGGCAGTGCCTGTGGCCGCTGCAAAACCACTGAACGCCTCAGCGATGGTGCCAAAGCCGGGGCGATGACGGTAGGGGCCGGTTTGGCCAAAGCCGGTGACCCGGACCATCACCAAGCGTGGGTTAATGGCTTTTAAATCTTCCCACCCAAGGCCCCATTTTTCCATTGTTCCGGTGCGGAAATTTTCAATCAGCACATCGGTGGACTTAATTAATTCTTTAAATAATGCCTGCCCTTTGGGAGCGGAAAAGTTCAGTGTGATCGCCCGCTTATTGCGGTTCGCCATTTTAAACCACAGGCCAACACCATCCTTGAGAAAACCGGTCTGCCGTAAAACGTCGCCACGGGGATGCTCAATCTTGATCACGTCGGCACCGAAATCAGCTAATTGCATGGCAATTGTTGGCCCGGCCAAGACGGTTGCGGCATCGATTACCCGCAGGCCGTGAAGGGGCGATGTCTTATCGGTCATAGGGGCCTCTTTCATACCAGATCTGGTTCCGGCACCGCAAAGTCAGCAGGGTTTAGAAAAATCGTGGTGCGTTTGGCGAAACGCGGCAAATTCTCGTTAAACGCCTCCCGTCGGTGCCATAGGCGGGCATTGTCCCAGAGCACCACATCGCCATTCCGCCAGGTGTGGGTGTGAATGAATTGGTCCTGCAGCATATGTGCTTGCAGGTCGGCAACCAGGGCCGTCCCGGCGTGCGCGTCTAAGCCTTCAACGGCAAAGGTTTTGTTGGGGTCGAGATAGAGCGATTTTTGCCCGGTTGCGGGGTTTTCCAAAACCATGTCATGGGTCGCCGGTGGGGTACGTTTATTCAGCTCTTTGATGCGCTCTGGATCATGGGCAAAATCTTGCTGAAAGCTGACATCCGCTCGATTGCCATACTGACAAGTGGCGCGGCGACCGGCGACCCGTTGGCGCAGCGCATCGGGCAGCGCGTCATAGGCCAATTTGGTATTGCAAAAAGAGGTCCGACCGTCATTTTCCGGCATTTCCAGGGCATAGAAAATGGATCCTGATGCAGGTCGTTGGCGATAAACCTGATCGTGATGCCATTTCACTTCATAACTGCCAAGACCGCCAAGTGGGCTGCCGTCAGGGCGCCTCAAACTGGTGATATAGATAATTTCCGGGGTTGTCGGTGATTGCATATCATCGCGGACGATCAGGTCCAGGTCACCAAAGCGGCGGCTGAAACTTACCTGTTCGCGTTCCGTCAGGCTCTGCCGGCGAAACAATAGCAACGGCTCGGCCTGCCAGAGCGCATAAATTGCCGCAAAGCTGGTATCGTCGACCGATGCTAAGTCGACATTGCAAACCTCAACACCAAAGTTTTCTCCCATCGTGCGCGTTTCAAGCAATGTCATCTGTTTGTCCTCTTCCTCACTGCGGATCTTGGCGGCCAATGAGTGCCAAGCAACCGCCTTCCGTTTCCCTGGTTAGGCGCTGACTTTGGCGGCGGCAATTGTAGTTCGGTGAAGGTGTCGCGCATGGCCCTCATAGCCGCCCGTGGCCATATGCAGAAGGCTGCGGTTGTCCCACATCACCAGCATCTGGGGTTGCCATTTATGGCGGTAAACAAATTCATCTCGGCCCTGCCATTGGTGCAGCGCGTCAAGCAATTCGGCGCTCTCATCGGCGGCCATGTCGACGATGGCTTTGATATAGCCTCGGGTGCTGAAAAAGCCGAGCTGTCCTGTCTCCGGGTGAGGCCGCACCAAGGGATGGATATGGGTCGCTTGGGCGGCGGCCGATGGCCGAATGTCCATACTGCGATCGCTGGCTTTATCGGCCTCACCATATTTGCCCTCCGGGGCATAGGAGGCGGCGGCCGAATGAATCGCCATTTTGCCGTCGATCCGCGCCCGCAAGTGGCTCGGTAACTGCGAATAGGCCAGATGCTGGTTTGCAAATAAGGTGTCGCCGCCATGGGGTGGAATGGTGATCCCGTAAAGACATGTTCCTGCTGGTGGTTCCGCCAGGAAACTCCAATCGGTGTGCCAACTGCCGGCGAATATCGGGGCTTTTTCATCGGCCTTTCGGGTCACGGCAATGATGTTCTTGCGGCCGGCGATGGGGGCGATGAACGGATCATCACCAAAACCACCAAAGGCGACCGTGAACCGTTCCAAATCATCGTCGCTCATGGCTTGGTCTGGAAACGCCAAGACGTGGTGCTGTAACCAAGCTGCCCGAATGGCGGCCACCTCATCTGCGGCCAAGGCGTTGCTCAGATCAACGCCGGTGACGGTCGCCCCGCAGGCGGCGCCGGAAGGTATAACGGTAAGGGACATGGCTCTGCTCGCCAATTAATCGACAGGAAGCGTTAGCATCGCGCTGTCGGCAGGCCACTGCAAGGGCGAAATGACACTGGGCGGCGATCGGATGGCCGCCGCCCAGCGGCTTGTGTCGCTGTGGCGCTTATGCGTTCGCTAAGTTCTCGTTCGCAAAATCCCAGTTCACCAACTCATTCAAGAAAGTGGCGATGTAATCTGGGCGGCGATTTTGGAAATCCAAATAATAGGCATGCTCCCAAACGTCCATGGTCAGCAGCGCCGTTTGGCCTTTGGTCATGGGCAGTTCGGCATTACCGGTTTTTTCGACTTTTAGCTTGCCATTATCAAGCACCAGCCAGGCCCAGCCTGAGCCAAATTGGGTGGCGCCGGCAGCTTTGAAAGCCTCGACAAAGGCATCATACGAACCAAAATCTTCATCGATTTTAGCGGCGATCGCGCCGGTTGGCTTGCCGCCGCCATTTGGCTTCATCGAATGCCAGTAAAAAGTATGGTTCCAGATTTGCGCAGCATTGTTGAAGACCCCGGCTTTGCCGGCATCGCCGGCAACTTTATGGATAATATCTTCAAGGCTGTCAGCGGCCATATCGGAATCAGCAATCATACCATTGAGGTTAACAACATAGGAGTTGTGATGCTTGCCATGGTGAAAATCGAGGGTGTTTGCGGAAATGTGAGGCTCAAGTGCGTCTTTGGCATAAGGCAGAGCCGGAAGTTCGAAAGCCATGGATAATCCTCTCTTAAAGTTAATTTTTTAGGCGGTCACGGGATTGGAAAGAAATCGTGCTTAGAAGCGCTATATAGTCCGAATGTGATATATGCCAATCCGCCGCCCGGCTCAATTCCCAAGCGTGGTGATTTTTGATTTAAAATTCCGGCCGCAAAGTAAGGTTACACTGCGGCGGCGGCCACGCGCTGCGGCGATCAATGCTGGGCATTATGAATGAACAGTTGTTGGCCGGCGATTTTATAGTCATTTATCAGCGCTTTGGCGGTTGCGCCGGCCAACCATTTTTCCAAGGCTGCTGCTGCTGCCCACTTCACATGCGGGTGCCGTGACGGGTTAATGGGCAAAAACGCATATTGATTAAACAACGCCGGATCGCCTGAAAAAAGCAGCACCAATGTTCTTTTATTGCCGAAGTTTAGCCAGCTTGCCCGGTCGGCGAGGATATACGCATTCAACCCAGCAGCGGTATTCAAGCTGGCACCCATGCCCATGCCCAGCGATTTATACCAAGGATCAAAGGTTTCCGGTTGCAACGCCGCCGCCGCCCAAAGCCGGCGTTCCGTTTTATCGGTGCCGCTATCGTCGCCGCGACTAACGAAGCGGACCTTGGCGTCGGCAATGCGGCGTAAAGCCTCTTTGACGTCGCTTGCCTGTCTAATCGCGGCAGGGTCACTTGCCGGACCGATAAGCACAAAATCATTATACATGATGGGGCGGCGGTGGCTCGCAAAACCGGCGCTGACAAACGCGTCTTCAGCTGTTTTGGAATGGACCAGGACCGCATCCACATCGCCGGCTCGACCAAGCCTCAAGGCTTGTCCCGTGCCGACGACCAGCAATTGCACATGCAACCCAAGGTCAGCACGGATGGCGGGCAGGAGCAAATCGGAAAGGCCAGAGTTGTGAAAGCTGGTGGTCACCGCCAGGCGCATGGTTTCGGCCTGCGCCGATGCTGCAATGAAACATATCAAAAAGCTTATTAGGCGGATCATTCGACAATTTCACCGGCAAAAAACGCCTGGCTTTGCGGCGTGCCGGGCGCATTGAAAATTCTTGGCGCCAGGCCTTGATCTTGTAATTGACCATTCAGTAAGAAAACCACGTCGGTGGCCAAGCGTCGGGCCTGGCCGAGGTCATGGGTGGCCATGATGATCCGGGTGCCGTTGTCAAAGGCATTACGCAACAGGGTTTCGATTTCTCGTGTGGACCGTCCGTCAAGATTGGCACATGGCTCGTCCAAGAAAAGGGTTTGCGGTTGCCGGATCAATGCCCGTGCGAGGGTGAGTTTCTGTTTTTCGCCGGCCGACAGGCGAGGTGCCTGTCGATTGAGTGCCGTCTCTAGGCCGATGCGGCCGGCCCAATCGTCCACTTTTTGTGCGATCTCCGCCCGCGGCCGACCGAGCAGTTGCAACGGATAGGCAAGATTAGCCCAGACCGAGCGGCGGAGCATGATCGGGCTCTGGAAAACAAACGCTTGCTGTTGGCGGACCAGTGGCTCAGTGATCGGCCATGTGACCGACCCGGCGCTTAGCCGCTCGATCCCGTGTAAAACTTTTAAAAGCGTCGTCTTACCCGCCCCATTGGGACCAAGAACGATGGTGAAGCCGCTTGCCGCAAGGGCCAAGTCAATCGGCCCTAGGATGGTTTTTTGGCGGCGCTTGACCAAGGCTGCGGTCAGGGTGAGGCCAGCTTTTAGGGTCACCATGTGCTGTCTCGCTCGGTTCGGGAAAGGGCGTGAATTGTGAAATTCACCGCCAAGGCAAGGGCGATCAGCACGAATCCCAAACCCAGCGCAAGCGCGAAGTCGCCTTTACTGGTCTCCAGGGCGATGGCTGTCGTCAAAACCCGGGTGGCATGGTCGATATTGCCACCCACGATCATGATCGCCCCGACCTCGCCAATAGCCCGGCCAAAGCCGGCCAGAGAGGCTGTGAGCAAGGTCCGTCGAGCATCCCAGATCAAGGTCATGATGCGCTGTTTTTTGGTGGTGTTCAAGGAGATCAAAAGGTCGTGATAATCGGCCCAAAGTTCGCGGATCGCTTGGTGGGTGATTGACGCAATTAGCGGTGTGATAATGATCACCTGGGCGATGATCATCGCTGTTGGCGTAAATAATAATCCGAGCACGCCAAGCGGCCCGGACCGCGAGAGCAACAGATAAACTATCAAGCCAACGACCACCGGCGGCAGGCCCATCAATGCGTTCAGACCGGCGATCGTGGCCCGCCGATAGCGAAACCGGCGGATTGCCAACCAGGTGCCAAGGGGCAATGCAATAAGTGAGGCGATGACCAATGCCGTCAGGCTCACCTGCAGCGAGCGAAGTGTGATTTCAAGCAGATCTGTATTGAGTGTGACGATCAGCCAAAATGCTGCCTCTAAACCCGCCCAGATATCATTCATTTAGTTTATCCTTGGGGCTTGGGTCAGTGACAGCGCCATATCTGCATGCGGCGGGAAAATTGCCGCCAGGTGTTTTTGGTTTTGCGAAAGATCAGCATTTGTTTTTTTATAACAGACTGTTTTTGGCCGCGCGCAAACAAAGCATTGATGGTCGCGTCGCACCAGATAATTTGCCGCTGGCCGGCAGCTTTGTGATTGCCGCTTAAGCGCGCCAAACCGGAGTCAAACTTACTTGCGGGTTTGCCGATGCAGGTCGCCGGGTCGACCTGTCACCGAGGACTGGCGACGTGTCCATGACTTTCGCGCAAAAGGCGCATTTGGACGGGGTTGTGATTGGGTCGACGCCCAAGGGTGGGGCGCTGCTTTGTGCCGACGAAGGGAGCAACATGTTTCGCCAGCTCGGAACCGCTATTTTGGGTATGGTTGAGATATGAATATCTATGTTTGTTCGGTTTGCGGGCATGAACAACATGTTTTTGGCCATGGCGGTGTGACAACCGAGGTCGCTAAGCTGGGCCAATCCGTGATCACCGAAATTCTACTGCATCTTGATATTCGCAAGACCGCCGATGGCGGTACGCCCCATTGTGGCTGAAAGGATTTGCCGCCGCCGCAAGCATATTGCCCTGTGGCCGGATCCCCAGCCCGCTTCGGGTGGCGTGAAACAGCACGAAAACTGCATCGGCGGGGCGGCACGTGCAGCACGCGCGATGCAGGCCTCTCATCGATATCATGGGGGGTGAAACCACCTTTGCTCTCAATAATATTAGCCCCATAACGTTGGCTTTTCCCGGTCAGTCGGTGTGGCGTGACGCTGCTGCATTTGCGTGCCTGTGCGGGTTCGCTCGCCGAGGCGTGGGTTTGGGAGATGGTTTTTTATTTTGTGCCCGTGCTGTCGCGAAAAGCGCCGGCCACAGTCCTTTGCCAATGAATGCGATCCGCATGTGAAGGTTACCTCTTTTAGTGCTGCGTGGTGCGGGTGTTCCGGAACATGGTGTTTACCCTCTGCCATCTTCAACAAAATGCGATTGCGAATTAATCGCAAATATATCAACTGTCATCAGTGATGCAAGTAAGAAGCGTTCGCATTTGCAAGTGGGTGGAAAACATGCAGTTGGATGGAAAACATGCAAGTAGGTGGAAAACATGCAGATGGATGGAAAACATGCAGGTGGTGGGCGCATTATTGGCCCTGACACGGTTTGCTTTGAAACCGCCAGATGAGCCGCCCCCGATGAAACTGTGCTTGACGGGCCGACACAGCGGCGATTTAAGATGTGGGCATCAATAAGCCGTCGGTCATTCATGCGAACAAGCGCGCAGGCGGTATTTTGGCCCGAAACCACAGAGACTATAGGTTGCCGGTATGCTCCAATTAGCGCAGTTTCTTTCGCCCGAGCAGCTTGCCGAGATTCGGCAAAAACTCGCTGGTGCTCATTTTGAGGATGGGCAGGTGTCGAGCGGCAAAAAAACCAAACAAAACCTACAATTAGACCAAAACGATGCAGCTGCTGATTTTTGTGCGAACCTGCTGACGCGACGTTTGTTGGAGGTTGATTTATTCACCAACTACGCCTTGCCGTCGGCCATTCGCGTGCCACTGGTGAGCTTGTATGTCAGCGGCATGTCATATCCTGATCATGTCGATGCACCAATCATGGGCAAAGCACTTAATCAACAGACACGATCGGACCTGTCCGTCACGGTATTTTTGAGCGATATCGACAGTTATGATGGCGGCGAGCTTATTCTGCGAACGGCGACCGGTAATCGATCGGTGAAACTGGACGCAGGCGGCCTGGTTGCCTACCCGACCAGTTACATTCATCACGTCACGCCGGTCACACGCGGCGAACGTCTGGCGATTGTCACCTGGATTCAAAGTAAAGTTCAGGACCACGAGCAGCGGCAGATCCTTTATGATTTCCTTGTCAATTTAGCAGCTTTGCCGGCAGATACTGATCCGCAGGTTAGGTTGCGGATGCAGCATATCTACGCGCGCTTACTTCAAAGCTGGGCGCGCTTTTAAAGCCCATATGGCGACGATTAATCGCCGCCGCAAATTGCAGGGTTGCCTTTTGCTCGCGCCGGCTTGGCAAACGGCCGACAAGGTGCTGCACAAAACTGTTTTGATATGGCCGGATCGAGTTAAGGTTGTCAGGTTATGCGTTCGGCTTTACGGGCGGCCGAGATTTTCACCCACCGGCAGCGGACGCATCATTGACCGGTTGCTGAAAAAACACTGCACCCAAGGCCACAACTGTCCCATCTAAAACCGTATTTTACATACCCGCATTGGTAATGCATTCTGCATGACGGACCCTTTGGGAGGACGCATTGCGAACACAGGTTGTTATTATCGGTGGCGGGCCTTCGGGATTGCTTTTATCCCAGCTGTTGCATGTCTACGGCATTGAGAGTGTCGTGCTGGAGCGGAAAACCAAAGCATATGTCCTCGGGCGCATTCGTGTCGGTGTCTTGGAACAAGGCTTTGTGAAGCTGATGGAAGAAGCCGGTGTGGCCGACCGCCTGCATGCCGAGGGCTATCGCCACCAGGGGTTTCACTCTCTCACGGTGAACAGATTTTCCGTATTGACTTCAAAAAGCATGCCGATGCCTCGGTCACTGTCTATGGGCAGACCGGAGGGACTCGTGATCTTTATGCTGCCCGCGAAGCTGCCGGCGGCACGATCATCTTTAATACCGAAGACGTGGTCATCCATGATGCGAATTCTGATGCACCTTATGTGACCTGCACCGTGGACGGTGAGAGACATCTGATCCGGGCGGATTTTGTCGCCGGTTGTGATGGGTTTCATGGCGTAAGCCGGCAGACAATCCCGACGGATGTGCGCCGCGAATGCGAAAAAATATATCCTTTTGGGTGGTTGGGAATTTTGTCGGAAACGCCGCCGCTTAATCATGAGCTTATTTACACCTCCTCAGAACGCGGCTTCGCATTATGTTCAATGCGAAACAAAAACCTCAGCCGCTATTACCTTCAGTGTGCGCTCCCCGATACGCCGGAAGATTGGACCGATGCCGCCTTCTGGTGTGAGCTGAAGCGCCGTATCCCGGCGGAATATGCTGACCGCTTGGTGACCGGCCCGTCGATTGAAAAGTCAATCGCGCCGCTGCGGTCTTTCGTTACCGAACCGATGCGATGGGGGCGCTTGTTCCTATGCGGCGATGCCGCCCATATCGTCCCGCCGACAGGTGCCAAGGGCTTGAATACGGCCTCATCTGACGTGCATTATCTGCTCAATGGGCTGCGTGAATACTACGAAAACAACGTAACCGACGGCATTGATCGCTATTCTGAAAAGGCCCTTGCCCGGGTATGGAAAACAGAGCGCTTCAGCTGGTGGCTATCGTCTTTGTTGCACCGCCATCCGGAGCAATCCGACTTTGACCTGAAAATGCAGCAAGCCGAAATTGAATTCCTACGCACCAATGAAGCGGCGCAGCGGGCGATGGCCGAGAATTATGTGGGATTACCGTATTGATGAGCTGGCCGGCGGCAAGTGTGATGAATGATCGGGGTGCAAAGGCTGTGACAGTGCCCTGCCGCTCTTGCGGCGATGTGGACGGGGGTCGCACTGCGAAACAGGCAGAACAGACAGCTGCCGGAATGGAAGGGAACAGCAAATGACCGACGCATACGAGTTATATCAACGCGACTGGGAATGGCAGCCACCGGCGTTTAGCCAGAACTACAAGACCAGCATAACGCGCTCACCGCGAAATGCGTTGTTGTCGCTGCAGTCTTCCGCCAGTGAGACGACCGGCCCAACCTTTGGTCATAGCGACATCGACCCGCTGGACCATGACTTGATCCGTAACTACGCCCAGACCGGCGATCCGATTGGTGAGCGGATTATTGTGCATGGCCGTGTCTTGGATGAAAACGGCCGGCCGGTGGCCGGCACATTGGTTGAAATCTAGCAGGCCAATGCCGGTGGCCGCTATCGGCATAAAAAAGATACCTACCTGGCGCCGATTGATCCTAATTTTGGCGGTTGTGGGCGGACCCTGACCGATGAAAATGGCTACTATGCCTTCCGCACCGTCAAGCCTGGCGCTTACCCTTGGCGCAATTGGGGCAATAGCTGGCGGCCTGCACATATCCACTTCTCGGTTTTTGGCAGCGGGTTTGCGCAACGACTGATCACCCAGCTGTATTTTGAAGGTGATCCACTGATTGCCAAATGCCCAATTGTCAACACGATCCCGGATCCGCGTGCCATCGAGCAACTTATTGCCGCCCTTGATCTGAACGCAACCGTGCCGCTGGATAGCATTGCGTATAAGTTTGATATCGTTCTGCGAGGGCACCACTCGACCTATTTTGAAAACCGCCCGGAGGGGAATTGAGCATGGTCCAATCACTGCAATACTTAAAGGAAACAGCCTCGCAAACAGCCGGTCCTTTTGTTCACATTGGGTTGGCGCCAGGCGATGCCGGATTTGACATTTACCGGGCAGAATTGGGCCGCGACATCACAGGCCCGCAGGCACAGGGCACGCCCATCACCGTTCGCGGTGTTGTCACCGATGGCACCGGCGCACCTGTTAAGGATGTGCTGATCGAGATTTGGCAAGCCAACGCGGCGGGGATTTATCCTGGTGCCTGCCAGGTTCAAGACGGTTTCCGTGGCTGGGGTCGCGTGATCCCGGATTTCGACACCGGCGAATGGTCTTTTGAGACCGTGAAACCTGGTCCCGTCATCGGTCGTGATGGCCGCATGATGACGCCACATATCAATTTCTGGCTTGTCGCCAGAGGGATCAACACAGGTCTTAACACGCGGCTGTATTTCGACGATGAGCCGGCGGCCAACGCTAGTGACCCGGTGTTGAACTTGATCGAACAGCCGCATCGGCGGCAAACGCTGATCGCGACCAAGGACGCGGCCGGCTATCGCTTGGATATCTGCCTGCAGGGCGAGAATGAGACGGTGTTTCTTGGTGTTTAACCGCAGGCAATTCACGACCCTTGGGCAGGGCAGCGGTGAGTGATGTCTTCAGCCATCCCTGGTTTGGTGGGCTGTTTGCAGACCCGGAGATCGAACATATTTGGTCGGCGGAGCGGCAACTCGCGCATATGCTGGCATTTGAGGCCGCGTATTCTCGTGCCTTAGGCAAGGCCGGTGTGGTTGACGTCGATACCGCGACATCGGCGGCTGATATGATCGAGGCGTTCAAACCGGATATGGCAGACTTGCGCAAAGGGACAGAAATTGACGGCTTGCCGGTCCCGGCATTGGTCAGACAGTTGAAGCATTCAGCCGGCCCGTTGCTGCCGGCTGTTCACGCCGGGACGACCTCACAAGATGTATTGGACACCGCATTGGCACTTACTTTGCGCAGCGTCATGGACCTTTTGGCTGAGCGCTTAACCACGCTGATAAGCGAACTTAACAGGCTGAACGAAGCTTTTGGCAGCAATGCATTGATGGGACGGACGCGCATGCAGGCGGCGTTGCCGATCACCGTTGGCGATCGGATTGCGACCTGGCGTTCGCCGCTCGAGGGTCACCACGATCGGGTAAACTACCTGCGGCCAATGGTGGCGCGTATTCAGCTTGGCGGTGCGGTCGGTGATCGCCGGCCCCTAGGTGATAACAGTGCAGCTATGGCAGACTTTATGGCCGCCGCGCTTGGCCTTCAGCGGTCCGATACGGTGTGGCATTCAACCCGCGAGAACATCACCGAATTTGCCGACCTTTTGTCCCTTATCTCAGGGTCGCTGGGCAAGCTTGGGCAGGATATTTGCCTGATGGCGCAACAGGGATTAGATGAAATTAAGCTGTCAGGTGGCGGTGGGTCGTCAGCGATGCCGCACAAACAAAATCCCATCTTGGCGGAACTGTTGGTTACCTTGGCGCGTTTCAATGCGACGCAGATTTCCGGCATGCACCAAGCGTTGGTTCATGAACAAGAACGTTCCGGCAATGCTTGGGCGCTGGAATGGATGATCCTGCCGCCGATGACACAGGCCACGGCACGGGCACTATCGGCAAGTATTGAGATGTGCGCGCGAATCACGTCGATTGGCGGGGTGCAAACCGAACAGCCGTAAGCCTGGCTTGATGGCGAGTTGGCGAATACCTGGCATACCGTGCCGGCAGGTTACGCCAACCCCAGAAGAAAGTTGCGCATCAGGGTGTTAAAACGCTCGGGATGTTCAAGTGAGGCCAGGTGTTGCGCCGGTTCAAGCCAATGCAGCTGACAATCGGGGATCAGCCGGGCCATTTTTTCCGAGACCTCGCGCGGGGCACCAGGGTCGTCCGGTGTTGCGATTACCATCGCCGGCACCTGAATTGTGCTCAGCCGATCAGTTGTGTCCAAGGCACACATGGCAGCCGATGCTGCATCGAAGCTTGCTGGTGTGAAACGACTGATCGCTTCTGCCATATACAGATAGCCTGGGATTTGGTTTTCCGCCGCCGCCGACGTGAACCAGCGTTTTAACAGCGGCGCTTGGATTGCCGTGATGCCGTTATCGATGGCGGTACGGGCGCGTTCTCGCCACATCTCAGTTTGCGCGTCGGTATACTCACAGGTGGAGTTCACCAGCGTCAGCGAAGCCAGCTTTTGTGGGTATTCCAAAGCGAATGTTTGGGCGATCTGACCGCCTAACGACACCCCACAGAAGTGTACTTTTGCAATTCCCAATGCGTCACATAACCCGGCAACGTCGGCTGCCAGCATTTCCAAGGTGTAAGGTCCAACGGGCGTGTCACTATGACCGTGTCCGCGGGTGTCATAGCGGAGGATTTGAAAGCCATCAAAGGCCGCCATATGCAAATCCCAGTAATGATGATCAGATGCGAAACAATGGTTCAGGCAAACAACCGGCGCCTCACGCGGACCGGTGAGCTCATAGAACATGTTGATTTCGCCAGTCTTGATAATGCCAGAGGCCATTGCCTTAACCTTCATTAAAATATTGATTTAGAATGATTTTATATGTTGCTTGGGGGAGCCCAATCAGCTTTTTAAGGCTCGCTGTATATGCTCATTTCGGCGGCGGTAATCGCTCAAAACTGGCGACGCCCTCGGGGAGAATATGGAAGGGCCGCTGATCGATACAGAAAATTGCGGTTTCAGGCTTAAACCATGTGTCGTCATCCAGCGTGCCAACTTTTAGTACCAGCATGCCCGGTCTTGGTGGGCTTTTGACACAAACATGGGTCCCGCAATTGGCGCAGAAATATCGCACCCGCGGCGTCGCCAAGTCATCACGCTGGAAGGTTTCTGGCGTGCCTTTTGTCCAACGAAAGTTCGCTTCTGAAATCACCACCGAAGCATTGGCCAAACCGCCGGACAAATAACGACATTCGCGGCAGTGACACAGCAACTGCGACTGAATGGGGCCGTCGAACTCATATGCAAGGTCGCCGCAGTAACATCTACCGGAATGGGTCATGGGATGGCTATCTTTCTAAAATAATCGATACGGCCAGATATCTAAAAGAAATTTGGCGTAGAAATCAAACACCTCATTCAGTAAGACGGTGGCCGATTGTGTTCGGATCGGGCACAAAAAAGCGGCTGCGGGCGGGCAATCAGGCGCACCAGGGCCGTGGTTTGAAGTTTTGGTTGCGCGGTATCAACGCCGCTGTGCAAGATGACGGCCGTCACGAAATAAACCGAGAGATGCCAGATGAGCGCTGCCGATTTTCAGCCTGGGGGTTACAGGTTTGTCCCCGGAGTCTTCCAATATTCCGCCGGCGTCGCGGCAATGCCGGGATATCGCATGCGCCGGGTACAATTCCGGCGGCCGCTGCCGCTTGCTGACGGCTTCGCGCACGCTCAGGCCATCATCGCGGCGGCAGGACGGCCACTGACGGCGTTTTGTGCCTGTGAATTGCGGTCACCCGGGCAATTCACCGAAGATGGTTTCCAACGGTTTAATAGTCATTATGTGGACACCCTTTCGGACTGGGGGATTTTCGATGGGGCGACCAATCCAGTGGCGCGCAGTAATGTTTGCCCGGTGGTCAACGGCCCCTCGGAGCCGTCGTTCTACGCCTTTACCTTCACGGTCGCCGGCGACGAGGCGCAGCCTTCGTTCGTGGTCGCCGGCGGGGCCGAATGTCCCGAGGGCCTTGGCAATTATCGTGACAATATTATCCGCCGAGGCGATCTGAGTGATGATGCCATGCTCGAAAAGGCGCGGTTTGTGCTGACCGAGATGGAGCGCCGCCTTAGCGTGCTTGGTGCCGGCTTGGCCGACGTGACCGCGACCCAGATCTATACCGTGCACAACATTCATCCTTTCCTGGCCGACGAGATTGTCGCCCGCGGCGCGGCCCCGGCCGGCGTCACCTGGTATTTTGATCGGCCGCCGGTGGTTGATCTTGAATTTGAGATGGATTGCCGCGGCGTGCATGAGGAGTTGGTGGTCTGACAACCTCGCTGAAGATTGCCGTCGGTGCCTATGACCGGACCTTGCCGTTGATGGCAGGCTTGGTCGGCATGGATGATGTGGCTGCGGAATACCTGACGGCACCGCCGGAGGAGATCTTTGCCAAGGCGTTCGACACCCAGGCCTATGACGTCACTGAGCTGTCGTTCAGCAACTATTTATACCTGACCTCGACCGGTGATTGCCCCTATGTCGGGCTGCCGGTGTTCCCGTCGCGGTCATTCCGGCATGCCGCTATTTTCATTCGGACCGATCGCGGCATCCGGGGGCCCCGTGACCTGGCCGGCCGGACCGTCGGCGTGCGCGAGTTCTCGATGACGGCAGCGCTGGTTGCCCGCGGCATCTTGGCCGATGACTTCGGGCTGCAGGCCGCTGACATCCAGTGGCGTTACGGCCCCGCTGACGCCGGCGACAGCCAGCCGATTGTGCGGATGAAGCCGCGCGGCATCGATCTGCAACCGTTGACGGCCGGCAGCAATCTGTCGGACGCCTTGCGTGACGGCGCGCTAGACGCGCTAATCGCTTATAAGCCGCCGCCGGCGTTCCTGGATGGGGCCCCAAATGTTGATCGGTTGTTCGTTGACTACCCGGCGGTTGAGGCTGACTATGCGCGCCGCACCGGTATTTTTCCGATCATGCATTTGCTCGGTATCCGGCGCGAAATTGCGGCCCGCGATCCGGCGCTTTGCCTGCGCGTGTGTGCGGCCTTTGATGCCGCACGGCACTATGCGGTTGCGCGCACGAAGGAAAGTCAGGCACCGTTTACCAGCCTGCCCTGGGGGCCGGGCGAAGCGGCGCGATCGCAGCAGGTTTTAGGGGATGATTTTTGGTCTTATGGGGTCGGCGCGAACCGACCGGCGCTTGAAGCGCTATGCCGATATTCCTGGGATCAGGGCATTGCCGTCAAGCCGCTCACGGTGGAAGCGTTATTTGTGCCGGCGACCTTAAGTTGGGTGCCGGCATCTGCATAAGGTTTGCCCGTCCGGCGGTGCTTTGGTCGCGGCGGTTTTCAATGCCGCCATAAACTGCTGCAACCTGGCCTGCGCACGCCTGTTGGTCAGCGCAGGGCGAAATTCGCCGCCGGCAACCTGGTTGCCGATCGAAGCAGGTGCATAGAGCACAAAACTGTCATTGACATAAAATTTTAGATGGAAGTAACGTGTATACAGGACATCTTCATTGATCTTGTGGTAGGAAATCTTTCGGTTAAATTTTTTTATAAAAGTTCCCAAGAACACTTTCCAGTTGGGGGTCAACCGAAATTTTTAGTGGTTAAAATATAAAAATCACAAAACAAACATAATAAAAAGGAAATGAACAGTGAATTCCTATGACTTGCAGTACTGATTACAATGCCAACATAAAGGATTTCTATAATTCCTATCCCTATCCAAAAAGGGCTGTGGATGACATTCGCCATAGCGCGATCTTGTCGGCTGATATTTTTGCGATTGATCGTTATATCCTGCAAAATCGACTATCGAGCTTCATTGTTTAGACCTTTCGGAAAAATCATTAGAGATTCTACGGCAGCGTGTGATCAAGGTCGATCCAAAAATTAATATTAAAATCTAGTGTGAAAGTATCGAAACCTTTTGCCGGAATTGTGATATACAATTTGACTATATCGATCTGTGTGGCGTCATAAATCACGTTGAAGACCAGGTTGAAGTATTGCGCAAACTTTGCAATATACTATCCGCCAGCGGCGGTATTGGAATCATGGCATACGGTGAGTACGGCAGGTATGGTGTTTATCCGCTCCAAAGAGCCTTTCAAAGTATAAGTCGGTATCACGACATACAGATTGACGACGTGCGGCTGATACTTAAATCGTTGAAATCGAATCATCCGTTATTGCGAAATGAATTATTCGCAGATCTCGACAAGAGTTCAGATGAAGAGATTGCAGACATTTTCCTCAACCCAAGAGATAAAAGCTTCACGGTTGCGGATCTAAAAGATATATCAAAATCGGCTGGATTGCATATTTCGGCATTTGTCCCCGGGTTTATTTATGACCCAACGCTTCTCTTAGGCGTTGATGGGATGAGTATTTTGGAAAAAATGCCGGAAGAACTGCGACCTGAATTATCGGAAAGTTTTTTAGGTACGATCCGAAAACACTGCTTCTTTGCTACAAAAAATAAACATGATACCGGCGCCATCGATCTCACAGTCCCAAACCTGCGGTTTAGGTTTCGAAATTTAAACACCATCGAGACAACGGTCGAAAGCATGGATGAAAAATGGCTTTATCTGTCAATTCAATATGAAAAGACTAGACATAATATAAAGATCGCCTTACCGGGCCATCGCACTGACAAAATTAAATAAATCTTGAGAGGAGGTATCATTGACGAAGTTTTATCAACTATGAGCCCTGAACTCGAAAGTAATCAGGATTTGGTTGTATTTTTGAACAAGATTGAGGCTACCGGTTTGGGATTTGTTTCATCAGTTTAGACACGAATTTAGTCTCAAATTATGGCAAGCTTTCACAAGTAAATGTTTTAGAAAATTTTGCGATCAATTTGCGTGATGGGCGATATTCAAATCTGTAGAACACCCTTCTCAAGTCAGCCAGGCTTTGTTATCTCGATCCAGATAGTCCGCTTAATTTCCACACAGAATAGCCTCAATTGTTTATTAAGGCGGGTAAGGACGACAGCAAACGCGCTCTACCTGTTCCTGTTTCGGAGAAGACCCAGCAGCTTACTTCTGGCGTGAATCTAATTAACGAGATGCTGGACGACCATTAGGCCGATATTGAGTTGCCTGATGCAGAGTTAAAGCAAATCGATGTCAGTGGTCTTCATTTTCCAGACGTCCTTTATCATGAGCGGACTGTTAGACGGATCTTCAATAACGGTAGTTTTGAAGAAGGTGGACGTTTCTATGGTGGTTGGTGGGAGCGAGTGCCTTCGCGATATCAGCCTCATATCACAATCGATGGGATGCCAACGGTTGAGATGGACTATGCAGCCATTTAACCTCGATTGTTATTGGCGGAGCGAGAAGTGGAACTAGATGGGGACCCATACGACATTGGCATCGATAAACGCTTCAGACCGTTAGTAAAGGAAATATTTAACCGCCTTATCAATGGCAAGCGCATACCATTTCCTTATCGATATTCGTCCTCAGGCATCATATTTGATGAGGCTGATATTGGCCTGTCATGGGATGAATTTCTTGGCCTCACAAAGGATCGCTTGAAGGCGGTGTCAGATCAATTTAGCAGCGGTGCTGGTTTAAAATTACAAAGGTTAGACTCTGACTTAGTCCCAGCCGTCATGCTTGAAGCCAATACACTGAATGTCCCCATGCCTCCTATTCACGATCGCGTCATTATAAGGCTAACCGACTATCCTGATCTAATGATAGACATGGAAAGGTCGATGATAGAGAGGGCTAGTATCAAGGTCCGAATTAAGATCACGGAACCACAAACATCAGACCTAACGGCTCGGCTGTCGAAGCACTGGGAACAGTTTGATCTGTATGACCCGACCAAGGACGACCAACCTGAACCACAGCTAACCAATCAATTTGTCTCGGGTTATGAGAGCTATCAAAAACGGGTTGGAGAAATGATCCAGCGAAAGCATAAACAGATTTTTAGATAACCTAAGAAGAGATCGCCGGTTCGCTTGAGGCTCCGGCTCTCTTTAATGTGTATACCTATAAGGAATTAATTGGGTATTGCGATACTAAATATCTGTAAAAAATACATAATACCTAATCTGATTGCCCAACCATCAAGCTGTTTATTAAATGCATTCTAAGAGTCATACACAGGCATTAGATAAGTCTTAGCTACATACCTCCATAATATAGTTAAACAGACTCAGTGACTCTTATACGAGCTCATAATGTGTTGACGGTGATTTTGGATAAGTGCCAATGGCTTATTAATAATAACGGGCTAGGGTGGCATGGCGACTGCCCCGGGCTTAGCTACGAAGCATCTGTGATCGACTGATTAGATCTGGGTAAACAACTGGGGCACAAACTGGGGCACAAAACTTACCTGTTGATCCAACTCTAAAGATAACTAACCCGCTGATATTGCTTAGAACTCAATGGGTTGGCTGGGTGTTATTGGATTTAATGGCGCACCCAACAGGATTCGAACCTGTGACCTCTGCCTTCGGAGAACAACGTTCTATCCTGTATGTCAATCAAACTGCGCTTTGCAGAGTATTTGCAAAAGTGTGTGAAGATTGTGTGAAGATGATTTTCTTACCTTTTTCAGCGTAAACAACCA
>QCEM01000017.1:0-22500 GCA_003280605.1 SAR116 cluster bacterium AG-355-O21
TAACCGCTTGCGGATACTCTCTTGATCTTCTCGCCCACGCGCCGCCAAGCGCATCGCCAGGACCGCCGGCGGGGCCGAAACCTCGATCACGGCCAAACGCGGATAACGCTCTCGGGCTGCATCAATCACACTACGAGAGCCATTCACGATGACGATTTGCCCGCCCGCTATGGCCGCGTCAATGGCCACGGGAACCCCATAACCAAGACCGTGAGCCTGCCAATCCAAAGCGTATCCGGAAGCTGCTTTCACGGCCACAAATTCAGCCATTGTGATCGCCCGGTGATCTTCGCCGCCAGCATCAGCCGGGCGGGTAATGTCGCGCTGTTGGAAAACAAAATGCGGCGATCCCGCGAGCGCCAGGCGGGCCCCATCAAGCAAGGTATCTTTGCCCGCACCGGACGGCCCAACCACCAACACCAGACGGCCTGTCATGGCACTACTCGGCAGCAACCGTGGCTTGGTCAGCCTGCCGGGCCTGCGCCATCGCCTGTAAACAGTCATCGGCCATGGCTTCAATCGGGGTGAAATCGCGGTGTGCGATCCATTCCGGGCGATTGTGCAAGGTAATGTGGTTATCCACATGGCACAGCGACAGGTAAACAATCGTCCGCGGCAGCGGGCTAATATTTGCCGGGCTAGCATGCACCAGCAATGACGAAAACATTAGCATGCTGCCGGCGGGGCCTGTTGGTGCCACACACCCCCCTTCATCGGCCAGTTTACTGACCATTTCGCGATCAAGAGTCCACAGCGGATAGCTTGTCGTCTCCAAGTCGTGGCCGGCATCAATCACACCTAACCGGTGGCTTTTCGGAATGAATAACAGCGGTCCGTTGGCGGCGGTCACATCGTCAAGGAAAACCGCAATGTTCATGGCCCGCGGCTCCGGCATGCCATCATCGCGGTGCCAGGTTCCGAAATCTTGGTGCCATTGCCAAACGTCGCCGTCAAATGGCGCTTTTGCATTAATTTTATACTGATGCATATACAGCTTACCGTCCAACAACTGCTCAACCGGATTGATCAGTCTTGGGTGGGCCCCTAAACAGGCGTGTGCATCATTGTAGGTATGGGCGGCAAAGGCGGTTCGCGCGACGCCTGAGGTTTCTCGCCAAACTTCCTGACGATCACTTTCATAAATGTCTGCCGCAGCGGTATTTAACACCGCAATTTCTTCGGCAGAAAATAAGCTTGGCAAAAAGAGGTAGCCTTGATCGTCAAATTCAGCAAGTTGTTCAGCGCTCAGCTGCATCGATTAAATCCTTTAAAATCAAACTTGACCTCCACATCTCAGCGGAAGCCAAAACCCAAGTCAATGACAAAGCGACCCTGGGCGGCAGCCCTTCACCATTACATTTTGCGCCGAGACCAATCGTCCCACGGGCTTTCAGTGAAGGAAAATTTTTGGCTGTCATCCAGGAAGTCATGGAAATGCACAACCACTGTTTCCGGCGTAACGTTGACCACACAATAGGCCGGTGGCTCAAAACTGCCTTGAATCGTCTTACTCGTGAAATCCAGCCAAACCTGATGGTTCGTGCCGCGCAGGGTTGAGAATGGGATATCAAGCCAACTGCCCGCCATAGGGCGGTGAACATGGCCAAAAAATAAATGTCGAACCTTATGCTGCTGTTGCAGGATGACATCTTGGAAAGCTTGCTTTTGCTGCAGGCCGATCGCATCCATCGCCGCAACGCCAACATCAAAGGGCGGGTGATGCATAAACAAATAGGCATCCTGATCACCGATTGCCGTTAGTGTTTCAGCCAACCAGGCGCATCGCTGTGCGCAATAATGACCGGCGTGCGTGCCTTCTAAAACCGTATCGAGGAAAATAAAAACCCCCACGGGCGTTTGAAGGGTCGATTGTACAAAACCATTTGGATCAAAAACCTGATCTGGAAAATATTCAGCAAAGGTTGCCCGGTGATCATGATTGCCGATCAGTAATTTCAGCGGCGGTGTCAGCGGTGCCAAAGCGTCAGCTAAATTTTCAAATGCATCCGATTGCCCAAGATGCGTTAAATCACCAGTAATGATAACAGCTTCTGCATCCGCATGTTGGGCATTGATATCGGCAATCGCTGCGTCAAACGTGAGGCGCGGATCACGGCCGTAAAGTGTATCACCCTTGGGCACAAAATGCGGATCTGTTAGGTGGATAAATTTCATAGCCGCAAGTTCCTTATCATACATGGTGTCGCCCAAAGGCGGCGGATGTGGCAGCCGCCAAGACGCCCTCCACACAGTATTTTTAACTTTTTGGTAATAGATCACCAACTTCTTCTGAAAGCTCTGTTTGCAGTTCCTTCATATCGTCATTTTCAGCAATAACGATGCCTTCAATGGCGTCATAGATCACGGTTGTAATAGCCAAACCATTGTCACCTGGATAAGCAAGCCAGTCGCGCAGCAGTGGCAACTGGCGCACTGCAGTTTCTTCATTTGGATTGCGCTGATAAAAGTCTGCCAGGATGATTTGTTAGCGGCTTTGTTCGGTGGCATATAACCTGTGGTTTCGGCTACTGCGGCGGCAGCAACACCTGAGGTGATAAACTTCAAGAATTTCCAGGCTGCGTCAAGCCGCGCTGCGGTCACTCTGCTGACAGCGCTTTGCATTTGTCTTGAGGCGCGTGATAGTTTCTTGCAATCCCGATGAGGTTTCTGAAATGGCCAATAACAAAACAGTCATCGTGTCGATCAATGCAGATGATGGATGGCGCTGTGTTGATATTTTTCAGCGCCTGGATCAAAGCTTTGGCTTTGATGAGTTTCGCCGTGATGTGGAAGATCAAAAAGGCTGGTTCCCAATTGGCCATTATGGCAGTGCTGTATTTGCCGATCAGGATGCGGCCCTGGCCGCAGCTGTTGACGCTGTTCCTTGGCTGGCCGCGCGTTTGGACGCCCCATTGGCCGTCACCCAAGCAGAATGATCCCTGAAAGCCTGATCAACCTGTGGCTGGCGGCGCTGCCCTTGATGGCTAGCCCTGGCCCGGCGACGCTTTCGATTGCAGCGGTTGCGGCCACCTACGGGCTGCGTAAGGGGTTTGCCTATCAACTGGGGGTAATCACAGGAACCGGGCTTGTTCTATTGCTGGTCGCCAGCGGTCTGACCGGCCTTATTCTGGCGCTTCCTGCGGCCACACCGATCATTACCATTATCGGCATTGGCTATATTTTATTGCTGGCCTTTAAAATTGCCACTGCCCCGATTGCCGCCAATGATACGGTCGGTAAACCGGCGCCGAGCTATGCCGGCGGTCTAATCCTCGGCATCGCTAATCCCAAAGCCTATGCCGCGATCGGGGCGGTTTTTTCCAGCCAAACCCTGATCACAAACGATCCCCTGACCGATGCACTCGCCAAGATCAGCGCCCTGGGGCTGGTCATTGTCATGGCCCATTCAGGGTGGTTTACGTTTGGTTCTGTTTTAGCGTATTACCTGCGCCACCCACGGTATGGCCGCTGGCTTAACCTGAGCTTTGCGGTGCTGTTGGTCGCCTCGGTAGCTCTTTCTATCCTGCCGATACACGCGTAAACTTATGGCTGTTTGGATGGCAATAAACGTCACGGCATAAACGAGGGTAAATTGTGCATCTAACCATTATTGCACCGCCACGTGATATTATAATAGCAGAGCAGCCAACCTGGATACGGGCCGCCATCCGGTTGCGTTGCGGATTGTTGGCCAAGCCGCTTTCGCAGCTGGGGTTTATGGTGAAAATCATTTTCGTGCCCTCTGTGGCGGCACGCCTCGAGGACGGCTCGCTTTTCGATACCGATCTTTTTTGGCTGTGCCATGCGCCGGTGGATTATCGCCGCCTTGTCAAACATCTACAGGCGGCCGGAAAACCCATCATTTTTGACATTTGCGACAATATTTTCAGCATGATTGGCCACGCGAAAATGAATGCCGAGGCCGCGCAAACGGCAACAGCCGTGACGGTTTCCAGTCAGCGATTAAAAGCCATTAGCGAGACAAACCTTAGCTGCCCTGTGCACTATCTTGGCGATGCAACTGAGGGCGAGCGGATGCCAGCAAAACGCCACCGCCAAGGGCCGCCGCAATTAATTTGGTTTGGCTGGCAACATAAGCTGGATGCTTTGATCGAAAAACTGCCCGACCTGCAACGCTTTGCCTGCCGTCATCCAGGAACACGTCTGGTTTGCCTAACCAATTTAAATTACCGCACCGATAAGCTGCACGCCCTCAACCAGGGAGCCAACGACAACTTAAAGATTGATATTTTGCCTTGGGATTTAACAAGTTTTGCGGACGAAATTCAGAACTCCGATTTGGTCCTGATTCCCGATCATCCGCGGTTATCCCTGTCCGGAAAGTCAAATAATCGGCTAAATCAGGCCTTCTGGGCCGGACGGATGCCAATCGTTGAAGACCATGTAAACTTCCACGAATATGCAAAATTCCAATGCCTACACGCTGATTTTGCCGCCGGCTTGGACTGGGCTATCGAACATCCGCAGACTGTCGAGCAAGCTGTTGTCGCCGCACAAGTACATATTGCCAAAACATCCCTCCCAGCCGCCATCGCACCACGTGCAAAAGCTATTTTTGAAACTGTTTTGAGTGCCCATCATTGCCGCTAGATGCGCGATGCCCAAGCAAATTTACCAACGAGAGGAGCGTTTCATGAGCGATGAAAATGATCTGCGCCAAGCCATTGTCGATGCCTGTAATGTGCTTAACAGCAGCGGCATCAATCAGGGCACAGCAGGGAATATTTCGCTGCGCCATGGCAACCAAATGCTGATTTCGCCATCGGCCACGCCCTATGATCAGATGACGGCGGAAATGATTGCCGCCACGGATCTTGACAGCGATCCAACCGCCACCCCAATTGGCCATTGGCAAGGCCCACGCAAACCATCAACCGAATGGCGGTTTCATTGGCAGCTGCTGCAACAACGGCCGGAAATTTCTGCCGTGGTTCATGCCCATCCACCGTTCTGCACTAGCCTAGCGATTTTGCGCAAAGATATCCCGGCCTGTCATTACATGGTCGCCGCTTTTGGCGGCAATGACGTGAAATGTGCCGGTTATGCGACTTTCGGCAGCCAGCAATTGGCCGATCTGGCACTCACGGCCATGGCCGGACGGCATGCCTGCCTGCTGGCCAATCACGGCATGATCACGGTTGGCACGTCACTTGACCAGGCCATGTGGCGAGCGGTTGAGCTTGAAGCTTTGGCACGGCAATATCATCAGGCCCTGCAGATCGGTGAGCCAGTGATCCTATCGACGGGCGAAATTGACGAAACCTTAGCGTTATTTGCAGGTTATGGGCGGAACGACGATTAAACATAACACCTGCCGGCAACCACGCTTATGATCGATAACGGTCGCCCGGGACCGGCGCTTATCCGCCGCCGGACCAACGCTGGCACTGTTTTTGTGAAGGATAAAGCTTATGAGCACACACGGCTATGATAACGGACGCCTGGACCTCCCATTTGTTGGCATCTGCACGTTCGGCAAAAACCCCTATGTCAGTGATTGGGACGCGATCACTGCCGATATCGCCGTGCTTGGCGCACCGTTTGACTTTGGCACCCAATGGCGGGCCGGCGCACGGCGTGGTCCGCGCGCAATCCGCGAAGCTTCGACGTTATTTTCATTCGGCCATGCCGGGGCCTATGATCACGAAGACGACATCACCTATTTGCCGGACGGGACGGTGAAAATTGTTGATATCGGGGATGCCGATATTATCCATACCGACACAATCCAAAGTCACCGGAATATTGAATTTGGGGTGCGCAAAATCCTTGCCGCCGGCGCCATACCGATTGTCCTTGGCGGCGACCATTCAATCAATATCCCCTGTATCAACGCGTTTGATGATCAAGACCCTGTTCATCTGGTGCAGATTGATGCGCATCTTGATTTCGTCGATGAGCGCCATGGTGTCCGCTATGGCCACGGCAATCCAATGCGCCGTGCCGCTGAAAAACCGTATGTCACCGGCCTGACGCAATTGGGCATTCGCAATGTTTCGTCAACCGCACGCGAAGGCTATGACGACGCCCGCGCCATGGGCTCCGATATTCTGTCGGTGCGGCAGGTCCGTAAGCTTGGCATCGACGCCGTTTTAGAGCGTATTCCTGCGGGCGAGCGCTATTACGTCACCATCGATATCGATGGCTTTGACCCGTCAATTGCGCCGGGAACCGGCACCCCAAGCCATGGTGGATTTTTATACTATGAGGGTTTGGAACTGCTGGATGGCCTGGCCAAACGTGGCACCATCGTCGGTGTTGACCTGGTCGAAGTGGCCCCTGACTATGATTCGTCAGATCTGACCGCAATCCTGTCAGCCCAATTGTTAATGAACCTTATTGGCCGCATGATGCATCACCGTTAGGCCTTGCTGATCGCGCCGCACGCCCGCGCAACCAGCTTACCGAACCAGGCTATTACCAGCCGGTTGCATCAATAATTTTTTGCGCCTGTTGCGTCAGTGGCGGCAATTTCTCCAATGCCAAGTCATCGGCCTTAAACGCGCCCCATGAAGCGATCATGCCGGTGGTCTCGGCAGCAGGATTGATAGGGAATTCATAGTTGACCTTTTGATATAGAAGCTGGCCTTCATTGCTCACCAACCACTCTAAAAATTTCACGGCGGCAGCGACATTTTTGGCATGGCGTGCGACGCCGCCACCGGAAATATTTACATGCGTGCCACGGTTACTTTGATTGGGGAAGATCATCCGCACGCTATCGGCCCAAGCGCGGTGTTCGGGGATATCGGCTGTGAGCAATTTGCCGAAATAATATGAGTTGATAATCCCCACATCGCATTCACCGGACCAGATCGCTTTCACTTGAGCGCGGTCATTGCCCTGGGGTTTACGGGCCAAATTGCCCACAAAACTGCTGGCCCAGTCTTTTGCACCAGCCGGCCCCAAGTGATGAATGAGACTGCCTAGCAGCGCCCGGTTATAGACGTGGCTACCAGGGCGCGAGCATAAACGGCCCTGCCATTGCGGCTGCGCCAGATCTTCATAATCTTTTAAATCTGCCATGTCGGTTGCGGATTTTGACACCACAATCACCCGCGCCCGCCGCGACAAGCCAAACCAAGTGTTATCATCGGCACGCAGGTTGGCCGGAATATTGGCGTCCAAAATGGCCGAGCGCACCGGTTGCAAAAGCCCGGCATCGGCAAATTGATGGATGCGCGCAATGTCTACGGTCAAAACCAGATCGGCCGGCGAATTGCGGCCTTCCGCCTGCAGCCGTTGGGCCAGCCCACGCTTGGCAAAGATGACATTAATCGTCACATCATTTTTCGCCTGGTAGGCGTCAATGAACGGTTGGATCAAGAACGGTTGCCGGTGCGAATAGATATTAATGGTATCTTTCGCCGCCGCCTCCACCGAGATCAACGCAAACATTCCAAACACTGCGGCGACGATTGCCCTCATGTCACGACCTTTTCTGAAAGAATGATTTAATCGGATGCCCATAATGGGCTTTGATATCGCCAAAACGAGGCGCTTCGTCAACCAATCCATAATAAAGTTTTGCCACCGGCCGGCCCCGTATCAGGGTGCCACCAAGCCGGTCCCAAAGCGCCAGCGCAACCCCGTAGTTACAATTCTTGTCCGCCGCCGCAATGGAGTGATGCAGCTGGTGCTGATAGGGCGAGATGAAAATCCCCTCAAGCCGGCGGCCATAGGATAGATGCACATGCGAATGCCGCAGATTTGCGCCAAAAACGTTAAACACCAAAACGAAAACATTACAGCCAAAATAGCTGACAATGGTGAAACTATTGCCCCAGAAGCCATAGCTAACGCCGATCACCAGCGCCTGCACCAGGCCGCTGCGAAGGATGAACAATAAGGCTTCAATCGGATGGGTTCGAAACACCGTTAGCGGTGTGATCACCCGCGCCGAATGGTGCAGTTTATGGAACTGCCAGAGGGTTTTATTTTCATGTAACAAGCGATGCATGAAGTATTTGCTCAGGTCATTGATTAAAAACAAGACCAGGGTAAAAAATATCGAGGCATAGAAATTTGCTGGCGTCACGCCGGCAAACAGCCGTTCAAACCCATGTTGGCTGATGTTTTCCATGATCCAAAAAATGATCACAAGGCTGAGGTCTTCTTGGAAATAGAGATAGGATGCAAACAAAGCGATAATCACGGGATTAAGCAAAAACAGGCCCAGGTCGGTCGCCAGATCAGTCCAAAACAGCCGACCTCGGTACACCTGCCGGAAATGCACCTGACACAACCTTGGCATAAGCCGCATCGACAACAGCGCCATGACGACCGCCGAGACAAGATATAGGCCAAAGATCCGCTTGCTGGGATCAATGAAGGTCTCAAAAACCCCAAGCAAGGTTGACAATAGATGATCCATGAAAGTTTCCGGGGGGCGACGCTTTTGCCCCCCGCTCCTTGGGTTTAATCGTTTTCCGCGTTAGCACCGCCGCCAGCTACTTTCAGCAGCGCCGTAAGGTCGCTGGTGGCATCGTTGACTTTCACACGGACACCAAATTCGTCGACCATCAAGCGCTGAACCTTGACCATATGGACCATATAGCCTGCCCAGGTTTCGCCCTGATCGCGCACATAATTGCCGGAACGATCAATATCGACAACTTGACTGGCGTTTAACAGCAGCGGGCCGGCACCGATGAGGCGGTTTAACTTGCTTGCCGTGTCACCTAAGTCCTGACGTCCAGACTGTATCGCCAGGCTAAAACCCTTCAGTTCACTCCAATGCTTCAGATATTTTTTGAACTGCTTTTTCGGGTCGCCGTTGGCGTCCACAATCGTTTGCAATTTGCTCATATCTTTGAGCACCGAACCTGCGTATTTAAACACCGCTTCGGCCAAAACCGTTTGCCATGCCGTTTCGATTTGAGCCGCTAAATCGACCAATGCGGCACGCTGTGATGGGCTGAGTTTTTCGCCGTTAGCAGCGCTGATGATTTTCCGACCATCTAAGAAGGCCCGAAAAATGCCATGGCTGTAATTGCTCGTCAGACCAGCGGTTGTAGCCGCTTTATCAAAAGCTGCCGCGTAATAAGCAGGGCCAAAAACCATCTCTGTTTTCAGATCGACAACCCCGTCCCCGTTATAATCAGCAAGGGCCATCACAGCTTTTTGATCTTTGGCCTTTTTGCCAAGTTTCGCAATGTGATAGAGATCGCCGGCGGTCAGCGAGAGGGTATGGGCAGGCGCCCCAAAATAACCAAAGGCTTCATCCCAAACATGCTCTTTGCCGGTATACGCCTGGCCCTTTTTATAGGCCTGATCGTTCGGCTTAACGGTTGCTGCCAAGCCCTGATCAAGATAGCCGTCGACCGCTTGGTTAAACGACACTGCGCCGATGATAAATTTCGACACCAACTGCGCATAATCATAACCGTTTTGAAGGTCGACACCATTTTTGCTGGCAGCGGCTTTGGCAAGCCAAAAGCGCACCAGTTCAGGGCCGGTTATTCCGCGTGGCATGCCGGCCACAACAAATTTAGCTGTTTTACCACTGAGGTTCTTGCCGCCCCTTAAGGCGTCAATGGTGGTTTGTTTAATCTTAAAATCGCCCTGTGATTTGGGTGCAACAATCGCCCGGCCGTTCGCTTTACCTGAAAAAAATGCCATCAACCGGTCGTATTTCTCGTCTTCCGGTAAATCGCTGCTGATCAGCTTTTTCAGCGAGTCATGCAAAACATGGCGGGCAATTTGCCCCGAATAAGATACGGAGGTGGTTTTTGGCCCAGCATAGCCTTTGACGGTCACCGGAAAGTTTGCGTAAATCTCCGCACCGTTCACCGGCGCGCTGGTAACCATTGCCAGCGCTGCGGCACTAAGTGTTGTCCTGATGGTTTTTCGAGGGGTTAACATTGCGATACTCTTTCCTGCCTGCCCAAAAATAAAACTACGTCGCAAACACCGGCGCCTTGGCGCCTGTTTTCCTCAAGGTCATGACCTAGTTGCGACTGCCTTGCAATTGCAACTTACACCTCTCAATATCTGAAATGCAAGTGCGACTCATTATCACTCGCAAAATATTTTAGGAGATTAAGAAAACCTTGCCAGGGCGGCCAAGTGGCCAATGCCGACAAATGCCGGCCCCCCGCCAAACCCGCCATTCCCGACCCCGCCGGTAGCAGGTCGCCACTTTGGACCCATGCCCGCATCGCGGCCAGCGGCGACGGCAAACAATACCTGGCAGATTATGACCTTACGGCCGACAGAACCTCCGACGGCTGCACATCAGCCGCCTCCGGCGCAGACGGCGTTCTTAAATTGGTCGCCGATTTGACGATTTCATCACTGATATCCGCCGCACATTGGCCGCAATTTGGTTGGCACCCGGCATGCGCATGAACCGCGACCCAATCGCGGGCGCCGGCAGCAACGGCGTCACGTACCCGGCGGTCGCTAATGGCGTTACAAATGCAGAGATACATGCGTTGAGCCACCTTCCCAATGCGTTGCGAATAAGTATCACTAGCAAGGAATATGTGGGTTGGCAAACAGCTTTTAAAGCAACTTTTCGATATGCCGCACCGGCCGGCGTTGGATGGCGCTGGATGGCGATGCATAATAATGCCGTCGCCGACGGACCTTAGGATTAATTGTCAGATAAAAAAGCTATGTTTTGAATATTCACATCGTCCGCAAGATATTTTTCTCTCACACTTTGCATCGCATTGAAAATGATTATCATTACCAAATAAATTATTACATTTTATCATTTGATTTTTCAGCCTTTAAACATAGTTTTAAGGAAGTATTGTTTACGGAGGTTGAAATGAAGGGTGATAAAGACGTAATCGCGCAATTGAATATCATTCTTAAAAATGAATTAACGGCCATCAATCAGTACTTTTTACATGCCCGTATTTTAAAAGATTGGGGTTTAAAGAAGCTTGCCGCCAAGGTTTACGCGGAATCAATCGGCGAGATGAAACATGCCGATATGATCATCGAGCGGGTTTTAGTGCTGGATGGCTTGCCTAATCTGCAAGACCTCGGCAAGCTGCGCATTGGTGAGACGGTACCCGAAATCTTAGACTGCGATATGGCCAGTGAATGCACCAACCAAGCGGCCTTGAAAGACGCTATTTTCATCTGTGAAGCGAAGCGTGATTTTATATCACGCGAGATTTTCGCCAAGATCCTGGACGATACCGAAGAACATATCGATTGGATCGAGACGCAACAGAAGATGATCACACTGGCCGGCTTAGAAAATTATACGCAAGAAAACTTTTTTGAGGATAATGCCTAAGACCCGTCCGGCCGGCTTCTGGACCCGTGCTGGTTTCGCTCCGCGGCTTGCCCTTGTGGGTGCGCCCTCACCTGCAAGGAGGCAGCAATGCCAACGGTTTCGATTCACTATGGCCCCGATCATGCCCTTGATGCGGCAGCCTTCGCAGCCCTGGCCGAGGATATGGCGGAACTTATCGAGCAATGGCTTGGCCCTGAGCGGCAAAAAATACAGATCATGCCAATCGCGTTAGCGCATCCACCCTTGGGGCGTGTCGCTTATGTGGAGATTAAGGCACGCGATAGCGACGCCCGCACCGATGCTGTTGTGCAACAGTTTATCGCCGCGCTCGACAGCCTCACCCAAGAGGTGTTCGGTGGCCCCTGCCGGATCCGCTACACCCGCGTTCCGGGTGACCTTCTGGTGGCCGCGAATTAACCTTGCCTGATCGCGGCTAACCGGCCCACCGTCGCAACCCGCCCCACCGGTGCGTTATTGGCGGCGGTCTAACCGCCGTGACCGTGCATGGATCACGCCGCCGCAAAGCTTGCCGCCGGACCTAAACCCCAAATCGATTTTCGGTATTAAGGGCGATCAGTTGATCGCGCACCGGCGCCAACCGGTCGATATAGATCTGCAAGGTTTGCAGCGCTAATAGGATCCTGGCTTTGACCTCGGCGGACTGGCTGTAATCGTCGAAAAAGCCATCATGGGCCGCGCGCACGATGACATTCTCCAGCAGTTAGACAAGCCGCGTGTTCTTGGCGCTGAGGCCGCGCAAGTCGGTCAGTGGATAGGTGCCGCCTGGACCGCTGGAAACACCGACCGCAATTGCCGGCTTATGGGCCAGGTCCTGATGCTCGATCTTAAAGAACGCTTGCTTCAGCGCCGGTGGGGCCATGCCGGCATATTCCGGGGCGACAAAGACAAAACCATCGGCCCAGGCGGCGATCTCGCATAATTCAGTGTTTTTGTCGAAACTCAAATAGCTCGGATCACGGCTGATCACGTCAACCAGCAGCAAGCTGCGTGTTTCAAAACCGCAGCGTCACTGCGCCGTTGTCTGAATATGCTCGGCGACCCGCGCACTTTGAGAGTTTTGCCTTGGACTGCCTGAAATGATTGCAAGTTTCATGCCCGACCCTCATCTGATTTGGCCTGCCGGCAGCATCGCACAATCTGCCGGCAATACCTAATTACCAGGCCGGTGCGGTGCCAAGACCGGCCGGCGGCACGCCAGAAAACAGTCGCTGATTCAGCGGTTTTGCTGAAAACCTTTTGGCGGCCAGGCAATCATTATAATCAGCGGGTAAACCAGCATCGAGGTCCACAGGAACAGGTGATAAACATTGATATAGCCAATGTTGGTTGCCTGGCGTGTGATCTCACCGGCGACCCCGGCCATGCTGCTTGGCAGCTCGCCGCCCCAGCCCGCCGCCGCCGCCAAGTCTAGCCTGTCGGTATACGGATTGATCATTTGCACAAGCTCGCTGTAGTTCATTTTCTGAGTGTGAAAAATAACAATGAAACTTGCCGAGATGTAAAAACTTGAGGCGACACTGCGCACAAAGTGAAACATCGCCATGCCTTCGGGCGTTCGCTTAGGGTCAAAGTTTGAGACGATCACAAGGGTCATCGGCAGCCACAGAAAGCCGACCCCGAAGCCTTGTATCGCCATGGTCCAAGAGACATCGGCTAAGGACACATCCATCCCAAACGTGCTCATCTCAATGCCGGCATAGGTGTGCACGCCAAAGCCAAGTAACATCATCAACCGTGGATCCCACTTGTTGGCCACCAGAATGACCAAGATTTGGGCAATCGCGGTGCCAAAACCACGGATGCCGATCAGGAAGCCAACCGTAAACTCCGGCACGTCTCTTAACTGTTGCAACATCGCAGGCATAAGCACCATCGGCGTCACAAACAGCATCCCAAACACCGCCGATATACAGATTCCGAGGACGAAATTTCGCTCACGCAGCAACCGCAAATCGATAAATGGCCGCTCAGCGGTAAAGCTGTGGGTGATAAATATCCAGCC
This sequence comes from SAR116 cluster bacterium AG-355-O21, assembly GCA_003280605.1. Classification (GTDB taxonomy): domain Bacteria; phylum Pseudomonadota; class Alphaproteobacteria; order Thalassobaculales; family Thalassobaculaceae; genus TMED26. The sequence goes on from QCEM01000017.1 coordinate 13,302, forward strand.
AAAGATGATCGCCCCAACAGCCTCCACCATGATCTCAAAAGAGCCAAACCAGCCCTGGCTTTCGCCGCGATCAAGCATCAATTGAATGCAGGCGATAAAAATCGATAAGCTCAGAAAGCCGGTCCAATCAAGCTTTGCACGTTGGGACCGTGGCGGATCAGCCTTGATAAACATCAGCACGCCAACAAAGGCCATAACAGCAATCGGGATTAAGATGAAAAAGATCCAGCGCCAGGAAATTTCCTCGCTGATATAGCCACCAATCATCGGTGCGATGGTCGGTACAACCCCAACTCCCATGGTGAAGATGGAAATTGCTTTCGCGCGTTTTTCAGCGGAAAAAGCGTCAATCACTACCGATTGTGCAATCGGCGTTAATGGCGAGCCGAAAGCCGACTGAACCACCCGCCAAAAAATCAACTCACTGAGCGAGGTTGACAGCCCACACATCAAGGTTGCAACGGCAAACCCCAGCACCCCCCACAACATGCAACGCCGCCGTCCAAACCGTGCCGAAACCCAACCGGCCAAGGGAATCGTCACGGCAGTAGCGATCAAGTTCGAGGTGACCACCCAGGCAACCTGGTCAGGGCTTGCCGATAGCGCCCCTTGAATCTGCGGTAACGATACATTTGCGATGGTAATCGTCGTCGCATAAAGCGTGGTCACCAGCGTGCATGTGATCAGTAACAACATCGACCGTTATCGACCTGACACCAAATACATCTGCGATAAGGAAAGCCTGTGGGCCGCATGTGACGGTTTAGAGCAGGGCATAAAAAACCATTCTAAAATCGCGCGGACAGACGCGAGCGGCATGAAAAATATTCCCTAAAGCCTGTCAGACCGGCAACTGATTAGCAAGCGTAGAGCGTGACGATACGGCCGCAAGCTTGGCCATCTCGATCGCGGCGCGGGCGCTGTGTCAGCCGGCAAAGATGGACAGGTGACGATAAGAATCTAACTGGACATCACCGGCCGTAACGCTCATTACTTGCAACAAGACCCCTGCCGTAAAAACGTTCATCACTAAAGAGAACGATCATGATGCGAAGAATTGCAATGTGCCGTCCGCGCACGGCCCTGGCAGGACCGATATGCTTACACACATGGCCGGCAGCGCGTGCCTATGAGGTGGTAAAACAGCGCCGATTATCGCCCAATCAATGTTTCAGTGCGCAATGAGCGGTGCCCTTTTAACGGCGCTTTTTTCCATCATCTGGAAGGGCACAGCAACAGCGGCGGTGATGGTTTCAGCCGGTCGGCTAGCGCTGCGACTCGGGCCGATTTTAACCGGCGTTCTGATTTCGATCCCGCTGAACGCCGGGCCAGGGTTTTTCATCCTGTCCTTTGACGTCGATGCAGCGTTTTTATCAACAGCGGGACTTTTCGGCTTCGCTGTGGCCGGACCGGTGCTGATTTTCTCGGCGTTAACAGCCCGCCTTTTGCTGATCACGTCGCTTTTGCCGGCACTGCTTGGCGGCCTGGCCGCCTGGGCCGCTGGGGTCTGGCTGCTGACATTGCTGCCGATGACAATTTGGCTGGCCTGCCTGTCAATCATTGTGTCGGCATTGTTGTCCTGGCGGCTTGGACGTTTACCCGCCGGCACGCCGGAGATCAAACAAGTTGATGTGCCGGCAGGGTGGCGATTTTTGCTGCTGCGCTCAGCCATCGCAGGTGGCGTAATTGCCAGTGTCGCCACGATCGGCCCTTATCTTGCTCCATTTTGGTCAGGGTTGTTGTTTGGCTTTCCAACCACGCTTTGCGCCAATTTATGGATGCTGAATGGCCACTACGGGCGGGTTTTCGCGGCCCGCACGCTGCTTGCCTCACGCATCAACCAATCAGCCTATGCAACCCTCTGTTTGGTTTTATGGCTTGGCGATGGTTTGCTGCCGGCCACCCTTGGCGTCGTGGTTGCCTTTCTTGCCGGCATGTCTGTCGCCGGTCTGGTGGCCATCATACTGCATCGACGGCGCAGCACCGAATAATTCAGATCACAGCTACGGTCATCGCCGCCACCGGCAGATCAAATCATCTATGTGCGCGATGCCGAAGGGTAAAAAATTGACGCCCTATGCGCGCCAATTTGGGTCACCGGCACGCTCACCGTATCAGCAATCGCAACTGTTTCAGGAAATACCGGTTTTTCCTTAAGAGCGCCGTGGTTGAGCCTTACGACCAATAATCAACACAACGGCGCATGGCGGTGGTGCTCACCGCCATGCGCGGTCCCTAAAGATCTTCGTCATCTTGCCCACGCATCACCGCCCGGACCACAAAACATGCAAGTGCCAGAATCAAGATTGAGCTGCTTTCGTAAAGCAAAGTTATCGGCTCCATCTCTTTACCTTGCAAAATAATAAGTCGGGAAATTCCTGTTATGCCAATGAAAATGGGCAAAATAATGGGAATTTTTCGCGTCCGGTAAAACACCCCAATCATGCCGATAACTTCTGTGTAAATGAAAATCAGTAGTAGATCAGCCAACCGAATTTCGCCTGACCTGTAGATATTCATAATTTCCTGCAACACCCCAAGAAGGGTCAGGGCACCAATGACAATCAGCAAGGCCTGCTCAACGACGGTAATTGTTTTTGTTGCTATTTTATTCAATCGACTTATCCCGCGTTGGATTTTGAAAACCACATTGCATCGTCTGAGCAGTGTATCGCCACAGGCAACCTGAAGCGACAACTTACCGCAAACTTCATCAAGTAGACGCCGCCGTTCACACCGGGCTCAGGTAGCAACACTTGCAGCGTTAACAACTACACCATTTGCTTTGTCTTGCAATGGACAGCTGAGAAAAATCTCCACCTAATCTGAGCAATCATTGTTGTGACCAAAGGATGCCGGCAGGATCTATGGCGGTCATTTGACGCATTTTAAGCAATAATTCCGGCGACTTCACTGTCGTAACTTTATCCCGCCCTACGCATTTAAGCAGCTTTTGGTCGCCGGCAGATCGGCTTTAATGGCCCACAAACCGGCACCTTGCTGCGGCAAGCGGCAAAACCAAGACGACACTCATCGCCTGTTGCCGCCGCCTGCATAAACTTGATCTTCATAGCACGCCGTTATTCGGCGGCATTCAATTGCTCCACACGTCCGCCCTTAGCCGTAAATTCAACCATCGCAGTATCTTCAATGGACAGCTGCATGACATCGTTAAAGCGATTGAAAAACCCGCATAGGGCGCTGCGTAAAGTTAATTCAACGATCTGTTCCTCGCTGAAATGAGCGCGTAATTTATCAAAGCTTTCATCACGCATATATTGGAAATTATCAGTCACATCACGGGCAAAATCGCGGACCAGGTGGTCAACGTCATCAAACCCCGGGACCACCTCATCAAGGATCGCATCGGTGGCCTCGGCAGCAAAGCCTTGATCGGTCAAACGCGGTGCATGATGAGCAATGCAATAGCCACATTCATTCAGTTTGGACACCGTTACCAAGGCGATCTCCAGATAGCGCTTCGGCAAAATGGCTTCATCAGCCAAATCCAACAAAAGGCCCATAATATGTTTTAACGCCGGCGGCCGATGGGCGAACACTTTGACCTGGTTCAAAAACGGCCCATAGTCGCGGGCAAAACGACGATAAATCTGACGGGTTTCAGGGTCTTTTACATCTTCAGGTGCAAGTTCACGAACACGAGGCATGGCGCACTCTCCTTCGGCGGGTGTAACACTGGTCTCTCAGCAACATAGGTAGATAATCGTAATATGATCACCTGATTAGACTGCGACGGCTAGCTTTTTTTGCTCCTAAACCCTGCTGATCCCACCTTAACGGGCTGACCTTGCCGCGCTCATCTGTTCGATTTTACACCTAGCTACAGCCCAAACAGACGGGGATAAACCTTCGCCAGACTATCTCGTAAGAACTGGATCACCTCGTGAGGGCAGGTCAACAGGCCATTATGGTCATCCGTCCATCAGAATGCGGGTTTTCTCTTCCGCTTAACGCGTGTCCCGCGTCTTGCGGCAGATATACCAAACATTCTTATCGATTGCGCTTCTTTTGCTCATTGATTTCTGCTCCGTCTTCGCCCCTTTCGATGACTGCGACGAAACAGAGACTCTTTTTTTGAAATGGCGCTAATTTTTTCCCATCAGTGCTGACGTTAAGACACCTCTGTAAAAAATTCTTCACCCCATTCTAAAAATTCTACAGCGAATCCTTAACCAAATTTTAATGAATCGAAATTAATCGTTGGGTTTGTACTCGCCGCCGCGATGAATTGGTGTCGTGCACACAGAATCAAACCTCTAGGAGAATTGTAATGCTGAAGTCTCTTACATTGGCAAAAGCTACAGCCGTTTTGCTAGCCGGTGTTGCCATACTGCCCAGTTCTATCAGCGCGGCTGATGCGAGAGTAACCGTGACCTGTCTCACAAATGCCGGGCACCTCACACGCCAGCACGAGCCGTTGATGAAAGAATTCAACGCTATGCAAGATAAAATCGAAGTAAAGTACGCTGCACCTGCAAAAAACTATTCAGATACACATTTAAAACTTTTCCGTGCCTCAGCAACAAATACGCTGCCAGACTGCGCATTTGAGGCCTACAATCAGCTTCCATCCCTTGCCCGCGCGCTCGCCAAGCGTGGCCAAATCGTTGACATGGGTAAATTGATGAAGACCGAGGGCGAAGGCTGGACTGAGGAAAACTACACTCAGCAAATGCTAGAGCTGGGCCGAGTTGACGGCGTTCAATACGGTATGCCGTTTAATGCGTCTGTTATCCAGTGGTACTATAACGCTGATCTATTCAAGAAAGCGGGCCTTGACCCAGACAAGTTCCCCAAAGATTGGGATGGGCTGTTTAACGCCGCCCAAAAAATTGACGCCCTTGGAGACGACATTATGCCAATGTTCATGTGGCTCGTGAATGGTGACGATTGGGGATTTCAGACGCTAATTCTGCAACAAGGCGGGCGCATGATGTCCGACGATGGTCAAGCGGTGGCGTTCAACGAGAACAACACGCATATCGAAGCCATGAAAATGGCAAAACGCCTCGCTGATGAAGGTGGCTTGCGGGTCGATTTAGACCGTGCAACCCAGTTTGCAGCCTTCACAGAAGGGCGCATGGGTATGTGGGGTCTGTCTCCAGCCGGCGCTCGAAATACACAAGAGCGTGTTGGCAATGCGTTCGACCTTCGCTCTGCGCCTTTCACCGTATGGAATGACAAAAACGGTCGCCTTCCAACAGGCGGTAACGCTGCCATTATTACCGCACAAGATCCGGAAAAAATTGCGGCTGCGTGGGAATACGTCAAATTCGTAACTGGTCCACGTGGCCAGCAGTTGACTGCGGAGATCACCGGTTATCTGCCGACCAACAAACAAGTATTAAAGCAGGAATATATGGGTCAGTTCTATGCGGAGAACCCGTATTACGCAACGCCGATCAAACAATATGACCGCGCCGGACCGTGGTCGGGCTACCCAGGCACTCAGTCAGAAAAAATCTGGCGCGACCAGGCTTCAACAATCCGTTCTGTGATGACTGGTGGAATGACGCCAGAAGATGGGGCTCGAAAGCTGGTCGAAATTGCTGAAAAGCTGATGAAAAGATAACCATAACTTTGCGCCGGACGATTTGACGTCCGGCGCTTTACTTTGCGGATTGATGCAACCATGGCTCAGCTCACACTTAAAAATATTAAAAAATCGTTCGGCCAGACCGAGGTACTTAAAGATATTTCACTGGAAGTGAACGATGGCGAGTTCATCTCGCTCGTTGGTCAGTCTGGATGTGGCAAGTCTACCCTGTTGCGCATCATTGCAGGTCTTGAGAGTCCTGATACCGGCGAAATTTTGATTGAGGGTAAGTCAGTCACAAATCGCGCTCCAAAAGAGCGCAACGTTGCGATGGTATTTCAGGATTATGCTCTTTACCCGCACATGAGCGTGGCTGAAAATCTGTCTATGCCCCTGATTATGGCGCGGTTGCCGTTGCATGCGCGGCTGCCTTTTCTGCGGTTTGTTGCGCCTGCTGCGCGGCGAGATAGGCCGGTAATCGCAGCAGGGGTGGAAAAAGTTGCGAAGCAGCTGCGTATCGGTCATTTGCTGGACCGACGACCTGCACAGCTTTCCGGTGGCCAGCGCCAGCGTGTCGCTCTTGGCCGAGCGCTTGTGCGGGACCCGAAGATCTTCTTAATGGACGAGCCACTTTCTAATCTGGACGCGAAGCTTCGCGTCCAGGTGCGGTCGGAAATTACTGAACTGCACGAAACGTCAGGCCTGACATTTGTCTATGTAACCCACGACCAAGTTGAGGCGATGACAATGTCGGACAAAGTCGCCTTGATGCAGACGGGTGAACTGCTCCAGGTAGGCGCGCCAAACGAGCTTTACGCTAACCCAGCTAACCTCGATGTCGCGCGATTTATCGGCAGCCCGGAAATCAATATTGTCTCGGCCGATCCTGGCGTTGGCCTGAAACTTGGTAATGTTAATTTGCCTGCACATCTTCAAGATGTCGTTGCAGGAGATCTGAAAATTGGTATCCGACCGGAATCAATCACCGTCCAAAACATGCCAGGTCTCGCCTTTGCCAATGCTCCTGACAACAGTCCAACGCTCGCCTTCAATAAGCGGTTAGTTGAAGACCTTGGGCCTGAACTACTGATCCATGGCACGTTCGAGTTTGAACCTGAAACACCTATCCGTATCCGAGCCCAAAAAAACAGCGGTTACTCCGAGCTTGGCCCGCTAACGCAAACCGAAAAGCTAAAGGTTCAGCTTAACGCCAATGCGCTCCTTTTCTTCACAAAAGATGGAAAGAGGCTTGATCTCACGAGTGTGCCATTCCAAGCGAAAGAAAAAAACGAAGAGTTGGTATAATGGACAACGCAATTTCACCACTGCAACGACGGCAGGCGCGGCTCGCTCACTGGTTGGTCCTTCCTGCCACCATCTTAATGCTGCTAATTTATATCGTTCCAATTTCACTGGTGTTGCTGGCAAGTTTTACGGACTACACGCTAGTCAGCGATTATTATGAGTTTATCGGCTTTGACAATTACACACGCATGTTCGGCGACGAGGTGGTTGGTAATTCACTGAAAAATACAGTATTTTACGCAGCTTTGTTCCTACCTGGCGCTTTCATTATCTCGCTCATTTTGGCGATAACCATCCAGGAGCAAAAACAGTTCAGATCTATCTTAGAGGTGTTGTATTTCCTACCTGTGACATCCACGCTGGCTGCAATGACCCTTGTCTGGGGGGCTTTAATGGACAGCAGTCAAGGTGTGATCAACAACATGATAGAGATATTTGGCTTTGCCGGTATCAACTGGTTTGGTAGTGAAGACGTCGTTCTTTACTCACTTGCGATTATCTCACTTTGGAGCGTTATAGGCTTCAACATGGTGCTATTTTTAGCTGGGCTGACCTCCATACCGCAGAGCCTTTATGAAGCCGCTTCCATGGACGGCGCAGACCATCCATTGGATAAATTTTTCAAGATCACCTGGCCCATGCTGGGGCCAACTGCAATGTTTGTTGCGGTAACGAGTTCTATTACTGCTTTTAAACTCTTTGATACGGTTGCAATTCTCACCCAAGGTGGGCCAGACCGGGCAAGTGAGGTTTTTCTTTACCTTACCTTTCTGGAAGGATTTGAATACTTCAATATGGGGTATTCGGCCGCCCTATCTCTCGTTTTTCTTGGCATCATCTTTTTGTTCGCATTGGCCCAAGCACTCCTCACCGATAAAAACGTACATTACTAGGAAAAAAAGATGGCTGATATCACGCAAAGGCAAGCAAAAACCAAACTTGCATGGCGAGCACATCTTAAGCCGAGGTCACTGGGCCGCGCGATTACGACCGCATTTCTCTTTCTTGGTGCATGGGTCATGATATTCCCGTTCATCTGGATGATCTCATCAAGTTTGAAGCCGACTGATGAAGTTTATGACAGTACATTTTCGATCATTCCAAAAACTTTCAAAGGTTTTGAAAACTACTATGGCGTTTTATTTGATCAGCCTTACCTTATTTTCTTAATGAACAGCATGATTGTCTGTGTTGGCATTTTAGTCATTCAGCTTCTTACCGCCGTGCCCGCCGCCTATGCCCTAGCTAAATTGAAATTTCGCGGCAGCAATATCCTCTTTGGTACGGTAATTGCGGCTATCACAATCCCAATTAACGTAACATCTATCCCGATCTACATTGGGCTTGTGAAAGTTGGACTACTCGATACTTATATTGCAATGATGTTTCCATTCTTTTTGTCAGTTTTTGCGATTTTTTTGTTTCGGCAGTTCTTTCGAGGGTTTCCCGACAGTATCATTCAGGCCGCTCGGGTTGATGGCTTCACAGAGATCGAAATCATCGTTCGGCTTATCTTACCAAGCGCTGTACCCGCGATTGCCGCATTCTCGGTTTTTTCTTTTGTCGCCCACTGGAATGATCTTTATTGGCCATTAATCGTGGTGCAGAGCCAAGACAAAATGACCGCAACACTTTCTATGATGCAGTATCAGTCCAATTTCGACACAGACTATGGTCGAACTTTTGCATCAGCCACCGTTGTCACTGCACCGATGGTAATTGCCTTCCTGTTTGCAAGACGTCTCTTTATTCGCGGTATCACCATGACTGGCGTGAAAGGATAAAATCATGTTAAAATTCATTGTTCTAGCGGACATCCACATCGTAAAAAAAGATGAGCTTTCTCACGGCCTAGACACACTCGACCGGTTGAACAAAGCGGTATCATTCGTAAATCAAAACCACGGCGATGCGGATTTTATCATTTTTGCTGGAGACCTTGCCGATCGCGGCGAGGCTGAGGCCTATGAACGCTTCAAAGTAGCGATTAAGCAACTCGCACCGCCGGTTTACATCACACTCGGCAATCATGATCATCGGCCAACTTTCTTAGAGGTGTTTGGTGCTCACCTTGCTGATGAAACCGGCAACGTAAATTATATAATCGACACTAAAGACCACCGAGTGATTGTGCTGGATAGCTCGGATCCGTCTGAACGTGGCGCTGGGGTGCTCGAACCAAGCCAAATTGCGTGGCTGCACAGCAAACTGCAAGATGCGCGAGAACTACCGGTGATAATCGTGCTTCATCACAACATAACCAAACTCCATGTTCAGACAGATTTTATCATCCTGAAAGATAATAAAAAGTTCGCTGAGGCAGTACTGTCCCACCCA
>QCEM01000017.1:30000-39916 GCA_003280605.1 SAR116 cluster bacterium AG-355-O21
GCCTGTATCGGTGCTGGCAAAAATGATTCGTATTTTCAGTTTTGACGTTGATTTCCAACGCGAAGTGCGGCGTGGTGACGGTTTTGAGGTGCTGTATCATCAAGCCTTTGACGTCAATGGTGCCGCAGTGCCGATCACGGAAATCGTTTTCGCATCGATGACCTTGTCAAAAACACCGCGCCCATATTATCGCTATACGCCGGCCTCGGGGGTGACCGATTATTTTGATCGCCGCGGCCAAAGTGTGAAAAAGACCTTGATGCGGACACCGGTCGACGGGGCCCGGCTATCATCTGGTTTCGGCCGCCGCAAACACCCGATATTGGGCTATACCAAACTTCACCGCGGCGCTGACTTCGCCGCCCCGACAGGCACCCCAATCATGGCTGCCGGTGACGGCGTGATCGTATCCCTTGGCCGTAACGGGCACTATGGCAAATATATCCAGATTCGCCATAACAGCACCTATTCAACAGCTTATGCGCACATGTCGGCCTATCGCCGCGGCCTGAAGCGCGGCAGCCGGGTCCGCCAGGGGCAGACAATCGGTTATGTCGGCTCGACCGGGCGCTCAACCGGCCCGCATCTGCATTATGAAGTGTTGGTCAACGGCAAGCAGCGCAATCCGCTTGGCTTAAAACTGCCCTCGGGCGAGCAATTGCGCGGCAAAGATTTGGCAAATTTCAAATTAATCCGCGATGAAATTGACCGCCAGCGCAACAGCCTGCAACCTAAACCGGCGATTGCCCAACAATAGGCCGGCGCACCCTGCCCGGCTTATTCGCCGATCTCTGACAGATCAAACGGGGTCATCTGATACACGGCATTAATCCAGTTGCTGTACAGTAATTGGGCATGACTGCGCCAACTGTTTTTCGGTGTTTGCGTCGGGTCGTCATTGGGAAAATAAGCATGCGGCAGGATCGCCGCCTGGCCATTCGCTTCTTTATCGCGGTCATATTCCCAGGCCAAGGTATCGGCATCATATTCAAAATGATTAAACATGAAAAAGTTACGGCCCGGGCGGTCCTGTAGCAGGCAAATGCCGGCATCTTCGCCTTCGGCAAGGATGATTAAATCCTCCTGGCGTTCAATATCGGCGCGCCGGACCTCGGTCCAGCGGGACACGGGCACCGGGAATTCATCGTCAAATCCGGAGATAATCGGAAACCGCTCGGCCAAGCGGCGATGCCGATACACCCCTGAGAGCTTTTCCTGAAATTCATATTTAGGCACCCCATAGCGATGATAGAGCAACGCCTGCGCCCCCCAACACAGTGCAAAAACACTGCTCACATGGCGGCCGGCCCAGTCAAAAATCGCCGCCAATTCCGGCCAATACGCCACATTTTCAAAAGCCATCCGCTCAATCGGTGCGCCGGTGACGATCAAGCCGTCAAATTTACGTTGCGCAATATCTGACCATGGCTTGTAAAACGCCGCCATATGGCCGTCGGGCGCATTCCGCGGTTTATACGTTGAGGTGGTCAACAGACTAAGGTTCACTTGCAGCGGTGAGCGGCCCAATTGCCGGGCAATCTGGGTTTCGGTCACAGCTTTTTCAGGCATCAAGTTCAGGATTGCGATTTCCAACGGTCGAATGTCTTGGCGCGCGGCTTCGTCTTCGCGCATCACCACCAGCCCTTCCTGGCGCAAGATTGGCGCTGCCGGCAGGTCATTGGGAATCCGAATCGGCATCGGCCGCAGTCTCCTATAGCTTAGGGCATCGACAGCGAGCCCAAAGGGCGCCGCCTGTCCCCCTTCTTAGAGGCTGTAGGCAGCGGTTTCAATAGTCCTTGAAGATAGGGCCGACCAAGCTTTAGTCAGCGGCGATGACGGTTGCCGCCTGCGGGTTATCGTCGATCACCTGGCCATTGATTGCTAAAGCGCCGTCGACCGTGCCGACATGCACATTGCTGCCTTCGGCGACGGTGCCAGCGAGAATCATGTTTGCCAGCGGGTTTTGCAGGGCGCGCTGAATAACGCGTTTTAACGGCCGCGCCCCGTAGACCGGGTCATAGCCTGCATCAGCAAGCCATTGTGCAGCGCTGTCATCAAGGCTGAGGGTCAGTTTGCGATCCGCTAATAATGCTTGTAAGCGGGCAATCTGAAGACCGACAATGGCGCCCATGTGATCGCGGCCGAGACGACCAAATAGCAGCACTTCATCAAGCCGGTTTAAAAACTCCGGCCGGAACGCCTGTTGCACCATCGCCATCACCGCCGGACGACAATCTTCTACCGTTGCCGATTCTACCTGATTGGCCAAAATATCGGCACCGAGATTAGAGGTCAGGATGATCAATGTGTTGCGAAAATCCACTGTTCGTCCCTGGCCATCGGTTAGCCGGCCATCGTCTAATACCTGCAACAGCACATTAAAAACATCCGGATGGGCTTTTTCGACCTCATCAAGCAAGATGACCTGATAGGGCCGGCGACGCACCGCCTCGGTCAAACTGCCACCTTCTTCATAGCCAACATAGCCTGGTGGCGCCCCCAGCAGCCGGGCGACCGAATGCTTTTCCATAAATTCCGACATATCGATGCGCACCATTGCCTGTTCATCATCAAACAGAAAATGCGCTAAGGCTTTGGTCAATTCGGTTTTGCCGACCCCGGTGGGACCAAGGAATAAAAACGAGCCCATCGGCCGGTTTGGATCTTGCAGCCCGGCGCGCGCCCGCCGAACTGCATTCGACACCGCCGCCACCGCCGTATCCTGACCAATCACACGCGCCTGCAAGCGGGTTTCCATCGCCAGTAATTTTTCCCGCTCACCGGCCATCATCCGGTCAACCGGGATGCCGGTCCAGCGCGAGACGGCGGTGGCGATATCTTGCTCACTGACTTCTTCTTTGAGCATGCGGTCTTGCGGCCCTGCGGCATCGCTTTCAATGGCCGCCTCCAGGTCGGGAATAACCCCATACATCAACTCGCCGGCGCGACCCAGGTCACCGTCACGCTTGGCGGCCTCTAGGTCTTGCCGCGCCCGATCCAAAAGTTCTTGCTGGCCTTGCAAGCCAATAACCATGCCTTTCTCGCACAACCAACGTTCCGTTAACGCAGCGGAACGCGCCTCCAGATCGGTTAACGCCAACTGCAGGTTTTGTAAGCGGGAAACCGCTTCCGGATCAGATTCTTTCCGTAACGCTTCACGCTCAATCTTGAGCTGAATGATGCGGCGATCCAGTTCGTCGACTGCTTCGGGTTTGGAGTCAACTTCCATCCGTCGCCTGCTGGCGGCCTCGTCAACCAAATCAATCGCCTTATCCGGCAAGAAACGGTCGCTGATATAGCGGTTAGAAAGGTTCGCAGCCGCCACCAGGGCTGAATCCGTGATCCGCACGCCGTGATGCAGTTCATATTTTTCTTTCAAACCGCGAAGGATTGAAATGCTATCGGCAACGTCAGGCTCGGCCACGAAAACAGGTTGGAAGCGCCGCGCCAAAGCAGCATCTTTTTCAACATGTTTGCGAAATTCATCAAGGGTGGTGGCACCGACACAATGCAGCTCACCGCGGGCCAAAGCCGGCTTCAACATGTTCGAGGCATCCATCGCCCCTTCGGCACCGCCGGCACCAACCAACGTGTGCAATTCGTCAATGAACAAAATCACCTCACCATCGCCATGGGTGATGTCTTGCAGAACCGCTTTCAGGCGTTCTTCAAACTCACCGCGAAATTTTGCGCCGGCAATAAGAGCGCCGAGATCAAGCGATAACAGGCGGCGAGATTTCAGCGGCTCGGGCACATCGCCATTGACAATGCGCTGTGCCAAGCCTTCCAGGATGGCGGTTTTGCCAACCCCTGGCTCGCCGATCAGCACCGGGTTATTTTTGGTCCGTCGTGACAGCACTTGTATGGTCCGACGAATTTCCTCGTCGCGGCCAATCACGGGATCAAGCTTGCCTGCCCGCGCGGCGGCGGTCAGGTCGGCGGTATATTTCTGTAATGCCTCATATTGTCCCTCGGCGGTGGCGCTGGTGGCGCTTCGGCCCTTGCGCAATTCATTAATGGCGGCATTTAACGCTTGTGCGGTAACCCCGCCGTCAGCGAGCATTTTCGCCACCGCTTGACCATCAACGAGGACCAGGGCCAACAGCAACATCTCCGCCGTAATAAACTCGTCACCTGCTTTGTCGGCCGCCGCCTTGGCGGTTTCAAAAAGTTTTGCCATCTCGGCGGTGAGGTATAATTGCCCGGCACCGCTGCCATCGACGGTCGGCATTTTGTCTAACGCGCGAGTCGCCGCCTGTTGGATGCGCGGCACGTCGGCGCCAGCCTGCGCCAGCAAACGGCTGGCCATGCCCTCGGTGTCCGCCAATAAACTGGCCAGAATATGAACCGGGGTAAAGTGCTGGTGGCCGCGTCCAAGCGCGGCGGTTTGGGCTGCTTGAATGAAGCCACGCGACCGCTCTGTGAATTTTTCAATGTCCACGCTGCGCTCTCCTTATGCCATTCTCAATTCCATTGATGACGCCGTGTCGCTCACACCGTTCCACGCAATCCAGATGATTGTTTTAAGCCAGCCCGGCTCGTGGGTCGCGGCAATTTCGCTGCTATTTGAGAGATCGGCTCGGCGTCATCGTCAGTTCTAAATATGGGTGTGCCTAAAATGTCACACAAGTAAAAAGATCCATCGCGAGAGGATTTTGCGGCACACAACCTGCCTGGAACCGTTGTTGGGTTGTTGACAGTTATTTCGTGCTGCAACATTGTGAGCGCATGAGCATCGTTTTGAAGGCCATAAACTGTCTTCCCGTCAAAGGGTTAAGTGCGCAATCACTTGCCTCCACGCAGCTCGATGTTGATCGGCCAATCGCCGGTGATCGACGTTTTGCGCTTGCCCGCGGCGGTGTCGCGATTGCCGCCAGCGCGCAGACCTGGCTCAACAAAGGTCATTTCTTGCAATTATCGCGGCACGCGCGGTTGGCGACATTGGTCAGCCATTTCGATGCCGAAAGTGAAGTCCTGACGATCTTTCGCCGTGACCGCCAGGTCAGCTGCGGCAAAATCAGCGAGCCGCTTGGGCGCGCCCTGATCGAACAGTTCTTCACGGCCTATTTAAGCGACAGTATTAGTGCACCGCCGAAACTACTGGATAGCATCGACGGCTGGTTTAGCGATCAGCGCGACGGGCTGCTGTCGCTGATCAATCTTGCTTCACTGAGGGATATTGAAAGGGTAACAGGCCGGGCCGTTGACCTGCGGCGCTTTCGCGGCAATCTGATCATCGACACGGCCCAGGCCTGGGAGGAGAACAGCTGGATCGGCAAAAAAATTCAGCTTGGTCAGGCACAGCTATCGGTGGTTGAACCGATTGAGCGTTGCGCCGCCGTTAACGTTAACCCGGAAGACGGTCAACGCGACATGAACCTGGTGCACGATCTTGAACGTGGCTTTGGCCATCGCAATTGCGGGGTGTTGTTGCGAGTCATTCAGGGCGGCAATATTGCCGCCAAGGATCACCTTCAAATTAGCTAAACGCCGCTACACCGACGTGGCCGCAAAACCCCATGTTGCAGGCAGTTTTCATAACTCACCTGCAAATGGGCGGTATTGCCTCCCTGTCGGCGGCGAACGCCGTGTCCTAATCTGCCGCCGCCGGGGTCTTTACATCACCGCCGTCATCATCGGCTTTGCGGACAGGCCGCAAGGTGCGACGACGACGCGGTTTGGGTGCCAGATCACCGTCATGCTCGGCAAGCGCCGGCTGCGATACAAATGCCGGCAATTGATCGGTTTCATTGCCGATCGCTTCAGCGGCATTTTCCGGCACCACATCAGCCCCACCAGCATCGGCCGGTTTGGCTTTCATCGCCTCGATCAGTGGCGCATCAGCTTCCTCTGCTTGCCGGTCGACAATCGTTGCCGGTTGCTCGCCGGCAGCGATATCTTCAGCTGAATTCGGCAGCTCGGGTTGGCTTTCGCTTCCAGCCTCACCGGCAGCACGCTGCCCGCCTGCCTGCCGCGCACGACCATCATCTGCTTCGTCAGCAAATGTCTTCAAAATTCTGAAATAGTGCTCGGCATGCTGATAGCAGCTTTCGGCAAGAACACGATCACCCGATGTCGTTGCATCACGCGCCAAGGACAAGTATTTCTCGTACACTTGATGCGCGTTTCCGCGTATCCGAACGTCGGGACCATTACTATCAAAAGTCTGGTTCCGGTTCGGAACATTCGACCGACGGTTACCGCGACCTCGCCCACGTTTCGCGTGTGGACCCTGTCTCATTACACTCTACTTTTTTCTACATTCCCAGGACGCATAAAATTTGCGTCGTCTAGCGCAGCCGTTGATGCATCAAGCGCCGCCGGCTGGCTGCTTTAATTTAATACGCTAGTATACTAATGGGTTAAGGCTTCCGTTCCCTGAGGTCAAGATAGATTTAAGTTTAGCACGCTCTTATTCCAAAATCGAAATAATGCATGCATATTAAGTCATGCCGTCATCTTCATCCCGTGTCAGCACCAAACACCGATCATTATCACTGTAATCAAGTTGTTTTTTGAACAGCCGATAGCCTGCCGTTGCCATTATCGCGGTCACGTCAGCCGCTTGGTCGTGACCAATTTCTAAAATAATCCATGGCGGCAGCTTGTGCGTTTGGCGATATGCCGCGCTCAGTTGCCCAGCAATCGCCCGATAGGCATCAAGCCCATCCATGCCGCCATCTAAGGCCGTCCGCGGATCATGATCGCGAACCTCGATTGCCAGTGTTTCGACGACCGCTGCCGGGATATATGGCGGATTGGCCAGCAGTAAATCAATGCCGGCGAATTCACCGGCACCGAAACCTTCAAGCCAATTGCCAACTTGCATCCGCGCCCGCTCGGCAAGGCCCAAGGCTGCGGCGTTCGCGGTTGCCGTTCGTACTGCCGATTGCGACATATCAACACCGATCCCAAAACTGCTTGGCCACTCAGTCAGCAGAGCCAACAGCAAGCAGCCACTACCGGTCCCAAGATCGACGATCTGCGCCGGAGGTTGCCGGCCGTGAAATAATTGCAAGGCAGCGGTAATTAACGTTTCGGAGTCCGCCCGCGGGTCCAAAGTGGCCTCTGAGAGACGAAACGGCAAACTCCAAAATTCCCGCGTCCCGGTGA
Organism: SAR116 cluster bacterium AG-355-O21; assembly: GCA_003280605.1. Classification (GTDB taxonomy): domain Bacteria; phylum Pseudomonadota; class Alphaproteobacteria; order Thalassobaculales; family Thalassobaculaceae; genus TMED26. The sequence goes on from QCEM01000017.1 coordinate 37,114, forward strand.
TCCGGGACACCGGCTCACCTGCTGCGCGGCGACCAGACAGCGCGCATGCGACGGCGATTTGCGCGGCCGTCACCGATAGGTCGCGGCAGGCTAAGACCTGTTGACCATCGAGACCAAGTGCGTGGGCCGTTAACAGCCGGGCATCTAACATTGGGGTTGGCACACCGGCGGTCGTCAACAGGGCCGCTAAATGCCGCGATAAATCTTTGATCCGCTGGATATCGGCAGTCAATTGATGCTCGCCAATCGCGCCGCTTGGTCTTCGGCGGTTAACGCGTCAATCACTTCATCCAAGCCCTCACCGGCAATAATTTTCTCAATTTTATAGAGGGTTAAATTGATACGGTGATCGGTGATTCGGCCTTGCGGGAAGTTATAGGTGCGAATCCGCTCAGAACGATCTCCCGAGCCAACTTGGTCTTTGCGATCGGCCGCCCGCGCTTCATGTTGAATTGCGCGTTCACGATCAAACAGTCGCGCCCGCAGAATGCGCATCGCCTTGGCGCGGTTTTTATGCTGCGACTTTTCATCCTGTTGGGTGACCACTAGGCCTGTCGGCAGATGGGTAATGCGGACGGCGCTATCGGTGGTGTTGACGGATTGCCCACCAGGTCCACTGGCGCGATAAACGTCGATCCGTAACTCACGCTCGTCGATAGCCACATCGATTTCGGCGGCTTCCGGCAAAACCGCCACCGTTGCGGCCGAGGTATGAATCCGGCCACCGGATTCCGTTGCCGGCACACGCTGTACTCTGTGGACACCGGATTCAAACTTTAAACGCGCAAAAACATCTGCGCCGGTGATCGTCGCAAAAGCTTCCTTAAATCCGCCAATCGCTGTTTCCGACACATCCATGGTTTCAAATTTCCAGCCATTAAGTGCTGAAAACCGCTGATACATCTGAAATAGTTCGGCCGCGAATAGGGCCGCCTCGTCCCCCCCTGTGCCGGCCCGAACCTCCAAGATTGCATTGCGCCCGTCGGCCTCATCGCGGGGCAGAAGTAAAATCTGTAAGTCACGTTCCAACTGCGGCAGATGGGCGTTAATTTCACGTTCTTCCTGTTCCGCCAATTGACGCATTTCAAGGTCCACATCAGGGTCGGCCAACAGCTCACGCAGCTCATCACGTTCGCCGATCACCCGCTTGCGTTCGGCAGCTTTTTCGGCAACTGCGCCTAGATCCGCAAGTTCTTTGGATAGTTTTTGAAAGCCATCGGAGTCAATCCCCGCCGGATCATTCAGCAGTGCTTGCAGCTCCTGATAGCGGGCTTGGAGTTTTTCTAAGTTCGCGTCGAGGCTCACGATCGCCCCTCCTTATCGTCATCAAGATCGAATAACCGTCGCAATAATTGCCGGGTTTCCGCGCCAAGTGCATCATCCCGCGCTAAATCCCGCAGTTGCGCCAGCGGCGCATGCAACAAGCGATTGATGAGCAGTTGCGTGGCCCGGTCAACATCGGCAGCCGGTTCGGTGCGCAAGATATCATCGCGGATCGCTTGAAAGCGAGCTTGCAATGCGGTGATCTCAGGATCGGCACGGCGGCCCTCAAGGGTGCCGATGAAATCATCTGCAGCCGCCGCGACCATGCCCTCGGCAGCCATCGCGGCGCTTGCCCGATTGGCGCGGCCGTCGCGGGCCGCATCTTCCAAATCATCCAGCGTAAAGACAAACACATCACCAAGACGGTTCACCGATGGATCAAGGTCCGACGGTATCGCCAGATCGAGGATCAGCATCGGTCGTTGTCGGCGATGCCGCAAGATGCCGGCCAGCATATCATGGTCCAGCAGATAATGACCGCTCCCGAAAGCCGCCAGCAGAATATCGGCATCCTGCAATGCCGTGCCCAGGTCGGTGATCGCAGCATGATGACAAGACAGGCGGCGGGCCAAGGCGGCGGCGCGGCTGGGATGGGTATCGACCACCTGTAACCGCGACAATCCTGCCCGTTGCAGCTGCTCGGCCAGCAATGCCCCCAGTTCCGCGGTGCCGATCAAAACCCCGCCGCGATCGGCTAAATCACCATGTAAGGCGCGGCAGCGATCAATCGCTGTGGCCGCAATACTGACGGCGCTAGCGCCGATTTCAGTTTCCCGGCGCACCGTCTTGGCGACCCGAAAAGCTTCTTGAAAACAACGATCAACCAAGCCGCTGACCATGGCATGGTGGCGGGATCTGGAATGGGCCGCTTTCACCTGCCCGAGAACTTGGCTTTCCCCAACCACTTGACTGTCCAGCGAGGCGGCAACCCGGAACAGATGGTGGATCGCCTCAAAGCCGACAACATAGCGCATGTAGGGCGTCACCAGGGCGTGATCAAGGCCAAGCGGGGCGGCCAAAATACCGGCAATCACGGCGACCGCGGCGGCGGGGTTGCTGGTCGTTAGCGTAATCTCAATCCGGTCACAGGTGCTGACAACAACAGCTTCGGGAATATCGGCGGCACGCAGCGCCGTTAAAATTGCCGGCACCTCAGCGTCATCGACAAATAAGCGCTCTCGAAGGCTGTCCGGGCAATGGCGGAAATCCAAACCAACGATTGCCAAATTTTGGATTGCGGCAAGTTCAGCCATGATGACCGGCCCGCTAACGCAACTGAGCGAGGACATCCTCCAGGCTATCAAACGCGACCTCATGCTGGGTCCCAGCATCCAGGTCACGCATCGTCACCACAGCCCGGGCCAATTCATCCTCGCCCATAATGATCGCCGCTCTGGCACCTAACTTATCGGCGCGCTTCATGCGTTTGCCCATATTGCCGGTAAAGCCGAGTTCGATGACAATACCTGCCCGCCGCAAC
>QCEM01000018.1 GCA_003280605.1 SAR116 cluster bacterium AG-355-O21
AAACCCCAACCGCAAACATTTTTGAGAAAACTCTCTATCAGCGATACCTTGTGCTCTCGCAGTCTGAGCATGACGAATATGACCGCCGCGACGAGACTAAATTTGCCAACCGCGCAATTGCCGCTGCAATTGGTTTGCCAAGCCAGCCTGAAGCTTTTAGCGCGCGCAAGATCCCAATCGAATTTCACGGTGAGTTACTGGCCGCACGACGGCAGTTAGTCGAGGCTCTGGACGCCGGGGGACGCCAAAAGGCCCCGGAACATGCTGCCCGCGCGCAAGCTGCGTTTGACTGCTGGCTGCAAGAACGCGAGGAAAATTTCCAGTTTGACGACATTCAAAATTGCCAAGATCAGTTTGATGTTGCGATGGGCGTGATGAACGCTCAACTACGTCCGAAAAAAGTCGCTAAGCCTGCCGCGCCCGCACAGCAAGCCGCCCCGGCACCACCGGCCCCGCAGGCCAACCCCGAATTGCCACAGCAATTCACGGTCTATTTCGCATTTGACAGTGCTGAACTTGATCAAACAGCTCTGGCAACCGTGGCAGAGGCGGCCGAAACGGCAGCCAGTAAAAAACCCGTGGCGATTACCGTCGCAGGTTATGCGGACCGCGCCGGCGATCAGGTTTATAATTTAGGATTATCGGCAATGCGGGCGGAAAACGTTGCTGCCGCCCTGCGGCGGATTATCGAGGATCATCCGCAGATCACGGTCAAAACCATGGAATTTGGTGAGACAGAAAACAAAGTCGTTACGGTTGACGGCATTCGTGAGGCTAAAAACCGCCGTGCCACAATCAGCATCGGCGAGTAAAATCGTTTATCGGTCAAGCTCACACGGTCGGCAATTGGTTAAACCGGTTGCCAGCGCCGCAGCATCAGGGCATTCAGCAGCACCATAACGCTGCTCGCTGCCATTGCCCCGCCTGCCAGCTCCGGACTGAGAAAACCAAGAGCCGCCAGCGGCAGGCCAATGACATTGAAAATAAAGGCCCAAAACAAGTTCTGACGGATGGTTTTAAAGCAGGCACGGGACAGGTCTAAGAACCCGGCAACCAACCGTAAATCATGCCGCAAGAGCGCGACATCGGCGGTCTCCAGAGCAATATCCGCGCCTGAGCCAATGGCAATACTGACATCGGCGACAGCTAACGCAGGCGCATCATTAATCCCATCGCCGATCATCGCCACCTGCCGGCCGGCGGTTTTCGCCGCAGAAATCATGGCCGCTTTTTCGGCAGGTAAGAGACCGCCATCGACCGCATCCACCGCGACTGCGTCACCGATATGTGTCGCCACCTCGGGACGGTCGCCCGACATCAAATGCGTCTTGACGCCGCTCTCGCGCAGCGCCGAAATGGCCGCGCTTGCAGTTGGCCGCAGCTGATCGGCCATCGCGATGAGACCGTGAACCTGGTTATCCACCACCACCCAAGCCGTTGTCTTACCATCAACCTGAAAAGCATGTTCGGCCGTCACCAGCGCCGCCGGCGGGACCACGCCAAAGCGATCCAAAAGGCTTTGATTGCCAATTAAAATCGCCACGCCAGCAACTCTGCCGGTGATGCCTTGCCCTGGATGGTTTATGGTATCGCTTGCCGTCAGAAGCTGGAGATTTCGCGCCTCGGCGGCGCTGACGGCGGCAAGTGCCAAAGGGTGTCCGCTGCCCGCTTGAAGGCTGGCGACCTGTGTTAGCATCTGCGACGGGTTGGCCGTATCAATTGTTTCAATGGCGATAACTTCCGGGCGGCCAAGCGTCAACGTGCCGGTTTTATCAAACACCGCCAGGTCGATTGTCCGGGCCGCCTCCAAAACCTCCACAGATTTAATTAAGATGCCGTGCCGCGCCGCTGTCCCTGTGGCCACCACAATGGCCGCCGGTGTTGCTAAGCCAAGGGCGCAAGGACAGGCAATCACGAGCACGGCAACAGCGTTGATCATGGCCGTTTCCAAATTGCCTGCCACCACCATCCAAGCGGCAAATGTGATCAGCGCTAAAATCAGAACCACAGGGACAAAGATTGCTGAAATTCGATCAACAAGTTTTTGCACCGGTGCTTTGCCTGATTGCGCCCTGTCCACCAGCTCGATAATACGGGCAAGAGTTGTGTCAGCACCAACCGCCTCGACCTGCAGCCGCAGCAAGCCGTCACCATTGATTGCCCCAACCATCACCCGGTCGCCGGGTTGCCGCCAGACCGGCAGGCTCTCGCCGCTTATCAAGGCTTCATCAATTTCACTGCTGCCGCTAAGAATGCGGCCGTCAACAGGCATCCGCTCACCTGGGCGCAGGACCACCACATCGCCGACGGCGACGCTGTCGATTGCCACGTCCTGAACCGCAGCGGATGTTTCGATACGCGCCGTTGTTGGACGCAGGTTCATCAATTGCCTGATTGCCCGGCTGGCACTGCGCTTGGCACGGGCTTCCAAAAACTTCCCCATCAAGACCAGAGTGATAACGACCGCTGCCGTCTCAAAATAAAGCTGGCCGGCAGCGGCACCGCTGAGCCAGGCATACAGGCTGAACACAAAGGCTGCTGTGGTGCCCAGGGCAACAAGCTGATCCATATTGCCAAAGCCACTGCGCAAACCATGCCAGGCACCGCGATAAAACCGCCCGCCGGCAACGAGCTGAACCGGCAATGCCAGCGCGAATTGCCAGGCCGCAGGCAGCATCCACTGACCGCCAAACAGCTGCGCAATCATGGGTACGATTAACGGCAGCGTCAGAACAGCGGCTGCGGTCAGGATCACCGCATCGCGGCGCAGACGGAATTTCTGGCGTTCTTCAGCGGTGTCATCGCTGCTGTGGAACCGCGCTTGATAACCGATCCCGGCGACTGCCGTGGTAATTTGATCGACGCTCACAAATGGCGCGGTCGCTTCTACTTCAGCGCGTTCAGCGGCAAGATTAACACGCGCCGCAGCAACGCCGGGTAATGCCGCCAGGGTTCGCTCTACCCGCCCGGCACAACCAGCACAGGTCATGCCTTCAACCGCGAAGGCATATCGGGTCCGATCAGCCGCGCGCATTTGATTTGCAATATCTGCAGGCATTCAGTGCGACCTTTGGCAAAAGATAAGTTCCACTGCTATCGCTTATATAAGATCGGCCGCAGTCAAAAGAATATGCGACCGTTAAATTTCTGCCAAAAAGCCCTGATAATCTGTCACCACACTGGCTGCCGAGGCTTCGATCAAGCGGTGGCCTGCCTGCGGTGTCGCTGCCGCACTATCCGATGCAATCCGACCGTCCGGGTGGATCTTGCGATAATCATCGGCATCATAAAAAGGCCGCGGGCGGGGCGGCGCAGGCTCGATATTCGAGGCCTTGATCGCCTCTGGATAGGCTGCTTGGGTGACCGATATCTCCGATGGCGTGGCGTGACTGCCGTCGCGGTCGGCATATAATTCTTTACTGATCTCAATGACGGACGGAAAGCCAAACCAATTTGCCAACTTACAGCGCAAAGCCGGCTGTGAGCCGCTGGGGGCAAAACTGCGCTCGGCATAAATCTCGGAAAATGCCGTATTCACGGTTGCGATATTGCCGCCATGACCATTGAGAAAATAAAACCGCTCAAAGCCATTGCGGGCGAGCGACAGCACATAATCGCGGACCACGGCAATTAACGTCGTTGGCCGCAGTGCAACGGAACCGGAAAAGCCAAGATGATGCTGGGCCATGCCAACCGAAATTGTCGGTCCAACCAAGGCCCCACACTGCGCCGCCGCCGCCAGCGCGATCACTTCGGGGCAAATGGCATCTGTGCCGATTAAACCGTTGGGGCCATGCTGCTCGGTGGAGCCAATCGGGATAATGATGCCACGTGATGCCTCAAGATAGCTGTCAACTTCTTGCCATGTGGATAATTGCAAACGCATATCTCGTCCTCCGGTTAATTGCATTCCTGCCGTAAGGCCGGTTCCAGCCAAGACGCCAATGTCAAAAGGGCTTGGTCAGCCCCAAACGGTGCCACCAATTGCAAACCGACAGGCAAGCCGTTTGGCCCCATGCCGGCCGGTAACGTTACACATGGCCACCCTAACAAGGTCCAATTAGCGTTGAAAACAGGATCGCCTGTGGCCTCTAAACCATGCGGTGCTTCGCCCGGTGCCGGCGGGGTCATGATCATATCAAGGCCATGGAACATGGCGGCCATTTCCATTCGACGGCGATCCGCTTCGGCTTGGTTGGCATGATGTGTCGCATCGTCAATTGCTTGGCCTTCGGCAATCTTTTCTCGATAGAACGGCACTAAGGCATCGCTGTGGTCGCGAAATTCAGCGGCCAGGCTGCGGCCTGCGTCGCCCAACATAATTGGCACGTGAAGTGCTGCAAGGTCTTCAAACGCTTGGTTAAACGGCATCTCAACAAGCGTCCCGCCGGCCTTCTCTACGGCCCGACATCCGCGCTCAATTGCAGCTTCAGCGCCGCTTCCAAGCTGCGCCTTATATGGCAGCAGAACACCGCAGCGCGGCGACGATACCCGGGTTTGCGGTATGGCTTTTTCGGATCCTCTCAAGGCCCGATCAAACAGTTCAATATCAGCAACCGCGCGGGCAAATAAACCGACCGTGTCAAGATAGGGCGACAATGGTTTCACCCCTGCGGTTGAATAGCTGCCGCGGGTTGGCTTGAAGCCAATCACCCCGCAATATGCCGCCGGCCGAATGACCGAACCTGCGGTTTGGGTGCCGAAACTCAGCATCGCTTGATGATCGGCAACGGCTGCCGCAGAACCACTGGATGAGCCACCGGGTGTATGCGCCGGGTTGTGCGGGTTGCGGGTTGGCCCAGGGTTACGCCAGGCAAATTCAGTTGACACCGACTTACCGAAAATCATCCCACCGGCAGCACGGCTATCAGCAACCACATCTGCGTCAGTGGCCGGTTGATGGTCAGCGTAAATCGCCGATCCATAAGTTGTTGGCATATCACCTGTATCGATTAAATCTTTGACGGCAATCGGCAAACCTGCGAGTGGGCCAGTGGGCCCTGCTTTATCCATTGCCTGCGCCGCTGCGATTGCGGCGTCGGCGTCCAAATGCGTCCAGGCCTGCACCGCCGCGTCCCGTTGCGCAATATGTGCCAGATGATCACGGACCAATTCTTCCACCGTGATGTCTCCAGATGCAACCTGCGCTACAGCATCACAGGCAGTCATTTTATGCAATTCGGTCATCTTAACACTCGCTTTATGCAGTTTTCGTACGGTTTTATGGCGTGCTCACCATGGCCATCGTGAGCACGAAGAAGATAGCTCAACCAATCAATTCGCCCGCGCTTTCACAAACAACATGGTTAACGTATAGTCTGACCGCCTGAGGAAGGGCGGTCAAATCTTGATCGCGGGCTACGGGCAGAAAACGCCGGAGGCGATGAGCTGTGACCAATCATAAACGCGCAGCTTTGGCTGTTTTCATTTAAACGACAGGGCAGATATGGGTCAATTTAGATGCAGCCAATTGACTTAAAAGCGGCCATGCAAGCGCTTGCGGCGGCTGATCCGGCGTTAGCAACGGTTATCGCGGAGGTTGGAACACCGCCATCGCGGCAACGCCCGGCCAATTTTGCCACCTTATTGCAGATTATCATCGGTCAGCAAGTATCGGTGGCGGCAGCGGCGGCTATTTGGGGCCGGGTGACGGCGGCCGGGATCAGCACGCCACAGCATATTTTAGACAGCGATGATCAAAGCCTGCGCGATATTGGCTTTAGCCGGCCAAAAATCCGCTATGCGCGATCGCTCGCCGACGCCATCGTATCAGGCCAAATTTGTTTGTCGGCATTAACGACGGCACCCACCGACGAGGTTCAAAAAAAGCTCACCGCTGTGCCGGGTATCGGTCGCTGGAGCGCTGAAATCTTCTGCTTATTTGCCCTCAATCATGGTGATATTTGGCCTGCCGGCGACGTCGCCTTGCAGGAAATTGTGCGGCAGGTAAAAGCCCTGCCAAACCGACCCTCCGTCAACGACATGGACCTCATCGCGGAGGCATGGCGGCCGTGGCGCGGCGCCGCAGCCATCCTACTTTGGCACTACTATCGCATCACTGTTTTGCGCTAAGATAATTACGCTATTTGTATTATTTTGAATAAACCTGCGGCATTAAGTATACGGCGCGGCAGTTGGAGTGATAACAATAGACGTAGTTGAGCGTCTAAGGCGCGGCTTTTTGAATTCGCAAGCATCGGGCTTGGTTTCAATCATGCCATTAGCTGGGTGAACACCGGATGACAGTAAAAGCCGATGTATCGGAACATGAAAGCGTTCGCGCCGCGTTAAATGGTGTCGACGTTGGGGTGGTTCAAATTACCCCTGACGGCACGATCTGTTTTACCAATTCAGCCCTGCAAGAAAATTTTCCCGAATTACAGGCCTTGGCCGAGGGCGTTACCGCCGAGAGTTTTTGGGAAAGTTTGCGCACCCGTGAGAGCACCCAACAGGGCGAAGGCGCAGATCATCTTTTCGGAGTTGTGATCGACGGTGCCGTGATTACCGCCAACCGCCGGTCACTGGAAGACGGCGGGCAAATCATCACCATCACACCGGCTCAGCAGGCCGACGGGCAGGCAGAATTCTTAGCCAGCCAAGCCGAATTGCTGTTCAACGCGCTTCACGACCATCTCACCGGGTTTGCCAATCGCCCGCTCTTTTTGGACCATTTACGCAAAGCAATCGATGCACAGGCAGCTGATGCCGGCAAACAATTTGCCGTCATCCATTTGGACATTGATCGGTTTCGGATGATTAACGAAAGCCTTGGCCATGTGAAAGGTGATGACCTGATTAACGCCGTTGGCCAACGCTTGAACGATTGCCTTGATCAAAATGATGTTTTGGCCCGATTTGGCGGCGATGAATTTACGTTGCTGCTCAGTCATACAACCGGCATCGACAATACCCGGGCTTTGGTGGATCGTCTTCTGGCCTCGCTGACAACGCCCTTTAATTTACAAGACCGTGAAATTTTCATTTCTGCGTCGGCAGGTATCGCGCAATTTTCCGAGGCGTCGAACATGCGTCCGGAGGATCTTATCCGAGATGCTGAGCTGGCGATGTATGAGGCCAAGAAAAGCAATAACGGCAGCGTGCAAGTGTTTGACCTGAAGATGCGCCGGACACGGGTTTCACCACTTGATCTTGAGACAGACCTTCGGCGCGCCCTTGAACGTGATCAGATGCGGCTTCATTACCAGCCGATTATTTCGCTTGAAACACGCCGCTTATGTGGCTTTGAAGCGCTGCTAAGGTGGGATCGCGGCGAGCGTGGCTTGATGAGCCCGATTGATTTTGTCCCGGTCGCCGAAGAAATTGGCTTGATCGGTGAACTCGGGAATTGGGTGTTGTTGACGGCCTGCGCACAGATGCGGGAATGGCATAGCCAGCAGGGCAGCGCAAGCGAACTCGAACTCAGTGTTAATCTATCAAGTCGGCAATTCAACCAAGCTGATTTGGTCGATCAAATAATGACGGCGCTGGGATCACTTGACCCGGCAAAACTAAAACTCGAGATTACCGAAAGCGCATTGATGGATCGCGCCGACCGAACCACGGCGATGCTTAAAACACTGAAATACAATAACATCCGTGTGTGCATCGATGACTTTGGTACCGGCTATTCGTCGCTGTCGTACTTGCATACTTTTCCGATCGATACCCTTAAGATCGACAAATCCTTCATTAAGGACATGACCCGCAATCGGCAGGATCTGGAAATTATCCGGACAATCACATTGCTGGCCCGGAACTTACGCCTTGATGTCACCGCTGAAGGTGTCGAAACACCCGAGCAACTGTCGCAGCTTCAAGCCTTGGGTTGCCACAGCGCGCAAGGTTTCATGTTCGCGCCGCCTTTAACGGTCGATGACGCTGCTGCATTAATTAACGCAGACCTTGAATGGTAAGCTAAAAAAGGCGATTCTGTTATGATTGTCGGGCTTACCCGTAATGCCCAGCGATTGAACGCGCTTCGCAGGCACGCGTGATAACTTTGAGGAGAGAGGTTAAAAATGCGCGAACATGAGATTTACTTTCTCCAACGGCAAAACGGCGACATCTGGGACACTTTGCTATCGGCAGAAACCTCAGAGGCGCTCGAGGAAGCGTTAAGCGAAGCGATTGCCGATGCGATCCCGACGGCCTTGCGCATCGCTGTAGGTGACTATCAGACCGAAACCAATGCCTGGACTTATCAACAAATTTTCTTCCTTGATAAAAACAGTTACCGGCCGCCCGCACCCCGCCATGAGGCCCCAACGACGGTCGCTGAGCCCCAAAAACAGCGGGATATCAATGTTGATTTCGCGGAACTGAAACGCCGCTTGGAAGCAGGGGAATTTGACAACGAAGAGCCGGTGCGGCGTTCCGCCGGCAACAATTCTGCGGTCGGCGGCATCGGACAAGCCGAACAACAACCGGATAGCACAGCAGCGCCGGCTGCCGAGGTGGCGGCAAATCAGACCGCCCAAACAAGCCAGACCGAAGAGGCGCTGGGTGGTGACGAGAAAGCTGCCGCAAGCGAAATTCTGGCTGCCTGGCGAGAGCGCGATAATGAACTGGAAGCGCCGGAAGAGCTGCCACAACGTTCGCTATTCGGTCGCGTTCTGCGGTTCTTATTCTCCTTGACCATCATTATCATTTTAGCGGCCATTATCTCCTTCTCTGCATTGGTAATCTTAAAACATCCCATTGTTATGCCTTATGTGGACAAATTTGGCTTAACGGAGATTGTCAAGAACTTGGGCATTACCTCGGCACCTGAGGATGCCGGCGCGCCGCCGGTAGCGCAGAATGCGATGGCAAAAATCACCGTCAACGGCCCACGGTTGGACTATCTGGGGATACCATCACAGATCAAAGGCAAATGGTCGGCCGGTAAATGCGATCAAGATTACATCACCTTTGGCAAGGATAGTTATATCAGCCGGACCGCCGCAGGCGACATTGATCGCACCGCCGTCAGCCGAAGTTTTGAAGATGATTATTATATCTATCTGGAAGTCAGCACGGACTATGTGGAACATTTTCAGAAAGTTGACACCAAGAGCCTGCGGCATGTGGGTCATACATCATTGGATGGGTTCACCGCCAAAGCAGATTCCGAAATCATCACAACCTGTGACAACTAATTGTTAAAAAAGCGCTCTTTGCGCAATTTCAACGGGTTTCAGCAAATCGGCATCATCATTGTTAACGCCGCCGACCTTGTCTGACACAGGGAAACTGATCAGGTTATCACCATCAAAGGGCTGACAGATTTCCTGGCGATCAGCGATTGACCCGGTTAGCCATTTTTCGAAATCTGACGCCTGCAACATGACAGGCATACGGTGATGGATGGCGGCAATAACAGGGGCTGCTTGCGTGGTCAGGATTGAAAAACTTTCCACATGACCATCGGGGCCCTGCCATTTCTCCCAAATACCGGCAAACGCAAAAGCCCGGCGGTCCTGTAACTCGATCCGATAGGCTTGCTTCTCTTGGCCGCGCTTTTGCCATTCATAAAACCCGTCAGCAGGAACCAAACAGGGCCGAGCTGAAAAAGCTGCCCGAAATGATGGTTTTTCAGCGACTGTCTCGCTGCGGGCATTGATCAGACGGGCCGCCCCGGAGGTATCACGCGCCCATGCGGGGACAAGCCCCCAGCGCAATATCTTAAGATGCCGCTGACCGTCAATGTTCAAAACCACAGGCGCACCCTGGGTCGGCGCGAGATTATAACGCGGCGCTAAATTCGGGATCTCTGCAAAATCAAACAATTCACGCATTGCGTCAGGCGGGGTGGTAAGTGAATAGCGTCCGCACATGTGTGATTTTCCTTATCAAGCCCGCCAATAATGGTAGTCTTTGACAGCATCAAAGATATCGACAAGATTAGATCAGCTCACCCTATCTAAGGCAAATCAATGCTCGAAATTAATCGCGATCTCATGGACCGCCTGGTCAGCGTATGTCGGCGTGCCGGTGATGTTATCTTGGAGGTTTATGAAAGCGATTTTGACGTTGACGGTAAGGTTGACGGCTCGCCCGTTACCGAAGCTGATCGCCGGGCCGAGGCCATTATCCTGCCGGTCCTGGCCGAAATCGCACCAGAAATCCCAGCCATTGCCGAAGAAAGTGTTTCTGCCGGGATAATTCCTGACATCACCGGCAATCGGTTTTGGCTTATCGACCCGTTAGACGGCACCAAGGAATTCATCAAAAAAAATGGCGATTTCACTGTCAATATTGGTTTAATCGAGGACCGGACACCGATTGCCGGTGTGGTTTACCGACCTGTGAGCGATACTTTTTGGGTTGGTGCGCGCGGACTTGGCGCCTGGCGCATTGAGGCGGGAAAAGAAACAACGCTGCAGGTCCGGGATGCTGACCCTGTTGGCGGACTTACGGTGATTGCAAGCAGCTCGCACCGCTCTGCGGAACTGGAGAGATATATTGCGTCACTGCCAAAAGTGCGCAACTCAATTTCACGCGGTTCATCCCTAAAATTCTGTCTCATTGCCGAAGGGACAGCTGATATTTACCCCAGGATTGGCCCAACGATGGAATGGGATACCGCCGCAGGCCAAGCTGTCGTTGAGGCCGCCGGTGGGTCGGTTGAAGCCTATGAAGGCGGTCCTTTCAGATATCAAAAACCGAATTTCCGGAACGGTTATTTCATCGTGAAGGGCGGCGGTCTTTAAGACAAAAAATATCTATTAAACAGGGAGTTAAAATAATGCGGGTTGAGAACCTATCAGCCGATCAGTTGGATAGTGATCAAAAGAAACTGTATGACGATATTATGGCAAGCCCCCGTGGCCGTGTTGAAGGACCACATAAAGTCTGGTTGCACAGCCCACATCTTGGTGACCATGCCCAACGCCTTGGCGCCTATTGTCGGTTTGGCAGCGCTTTACCGCCGCGTTTGTCCGAGCTGGCAATTTGTGTAACCGGACGTTTTTGGTGCGCCCATTACGAATGGTATGTGCATGCACCATTGGCGATTAAGGCTGGTATCAGCGAGGACATCATCACAGCCATTCGGGAAAACCGCCAACCAAGCTTTGTTGAAGAAGATGAGCAATTGGTTCACGATATTTCTCTTGTCCTGCATCGCGACCACCGGATTCCAGACGATCTATACCGCCGAGGCACAGAGGTTTTAGGCACCAAAGCAATGGTCGATCTGGTCGGCTTACTTGGCTATTACACGCTCATTTCCATGACCTTAAATGCCTTTGACGTGCAACTACCGGGGGATGCGGTTTCCGACCTTTAACCTGACCGGTTAATGGCTCTTTGATCGGGGCTCACGCATCAGAATGGCGGCGGCAATTGCCGCCACCACGAACCCGAGGGCGAGCACTAAAAAGGCCGTCTGAAACGAGGCCTCCAGCGCCTTTAGGGATAATAGATCACGCAGATAAGACATCGCAGCGGTATTGCTCGCTGATGCCGGTAAGCCGCCGGAAGCAAACAATGCCGATAGATCCAGCATTGCTGCACGGGTTGCCTCGTTTGCCGATGTCTGCATGGCGGCGAGTGATTTTATGGCACCGCCAAAGCGCACATCCAGCGTTATCGCTAACGCGTTAACGCCAATGGCTGCCCCCGTCATGCGTACGAAATTCAACGTTCCCGACGCATATGGCACAAGTTCAGGCGGAACCGCACTTAGCGCTGAATAGTTCAACGCCGGCATCACAATGCCCAAACCGATGCGGCCAAAGGCGATCATCCAAGCCAAGGTCCAAAACGCTGTTTCCATACTGCTGCTGGCCAGCCACCAATTGGAAATCGCAAACAAGATCAATCCGACAGGCATCAAAATTGACGGTGACACACGTTGCGATAACCGGCCGGCGATTGGAAAGGTCAGCATCGCAACAATACCGCCAGGCAACAGCATGATCCCAGCATCGGTGGCGCTATATGAATGAACCAATTGCGCCAAGATTGGTGCCAAATAGATCGACCCAAACATGCCGGCGCCAAACATTGCGCCGACAATCGTTGCCATCACATACATACGATAGGTAAACAACCGCATCTGAATAAGCGGATGGCGGCTGCGCAGCTCGATAATGACAAAGGCGACGGCCGCCAATGCCGCGCCAAAAAGCATCGCAAAACTACGGTCATCCCACCAGCCTTCGCGCTGGCTGGCGGTAATGCCATTTAAGAAAAGTAAAGTTGCTGCCGTAACCAAACAAAAACTTAGTAAATTGAATGGTGCACGGTGGGCATTCGGGTCCTTAAGTGGCATGAAAAACAGTCCGGCGACCGCAGCCAGTAACGCAAAGGGGACCGCGCCGACAAAGCTGTAGCGCCACCCAATCCCGTCAACAATCATCCCCCCCAGGATCGGGCCAATTGCCGGCCCCATGACAATCCCCATACCCACCAGACCCATTGCCTTGCCGCGCTCATGCGGCTCAAACACCAAAAACAGCGTGCCGATAACAAGTGGCTGAATGATCCCGGCACAAAACCCCTGCAACGCGCGCGCCAAAACCACCGTCAGATAATTCGGTGCCAGCAATCCGGCAATTGATGCTGCGGTAAAAATTAAAATCGCCCCAAGGAAAACAGTGCGGGCACCAAAGCGCGTCACCAAGGCAGCATTCGCCAGCATCGACACCGTCATGGCGGCAAGAAAGCCGGACGACATCCAATGCGCTTGATCCTGTCCCAAACCATAGGCGCCCATAATGTGGGGCACGGCAACATTGATCATGGTTGACGCCATGATCAGCGCAATCATCCCCAACACGCCCGCGAACATGACCCCGGTGCGACCGCCCACATAGCTTGACGGTGCTGAAGGTGCGCCGGCTACCGCCATGGTAATTGTCCACGTCTGGAGAACGCTGCCGGCACGTTAAAACAACTGCTTCTTTTTGGCATGAATGCTGATTTCAACCATCATCCCGGGCTTTAGTTTATCGCCAGGTTTATCAACCTCTATATGGGTTTCAATGCGTTGTGTGACTTTTGTAAAATTGCCGGATTGATTGAGATTTGGCAGCAATGAAAACCGGCTGTTCGCGGCCGCACCAATATGGCTTACCCGGCCAGTGAAAACGTCATCAGCATAGGCGTCAACACGGATATCAACGGTGTCGCCGACACTGACGCGCGCAATATCGGTCTCACGCAGATTGGCCTCGACCCAAAGCTGTGCGGGATTATGAATAACCATGATCCGTGCGCCACGGGCAACAAACTCACCGGCCTGCGCAAAGGTTTGATCCACCACACCTGACAATGGGCTGCGAATGACACGGCGCTCAATCTCATGTGATTGCCGATCAATCGCCGCCATGACCTCAACACGTTGCGCTTTCTTACCGGCGATTTTTGCATCCAAAACCTGCTGTTGACCGGCCTCGGCCTCGGCCTGAGCAACCGCTGCTTCCGCCGCCTTTACCCCGGCCTCAAGCTGGACTTTTTTCTGGCCCGCCTTCAAGGCATCGGTGCGCGCTCGATCTAGCCGCGAGCGCGGCGTATTGCCGGCCCGCGCCAACGCTTTAATACGTTTTAATTCAGCCTCCGCAAAGCTGTGCTCGTAGCGAACCAAAACCAGTTCTGCTGCTACCTCAGCCAATTCCGCCTTGCGCGTCGCAACAGCGGATGCCAATCGCTGAACCGCGAGTGCGCGGTCACTCTCGATTTGAGAAATTTCCGCATCAATTGTCGCCAGCTGACTTTCCAGCTCGGAGCGTTTCAAGCGCGCATCGGTACCGTCAATGCGAGCTAATACCTGACCCAATTCGACAACATCACCCTCATTAACGGCACGGGCCGTCATTTCACCACTTGCGGTTGCCCCGACCACCACAAAGTCGGCCATGATTCGGGCATCCGTCTCGGTCACATAAAGCAGCGAATTTCGCACCCAGGTTTGGGCCCAATAGCCAAGACCGGCGACAACCACCAAAATGCCAACAACTCGGCTAATTTGCCCAAACGCACGCCGGTACCGGGGCTTTTGACGTACCACTGTCGCATCCAGGGCCGTCGTATCCTGGGCAGTCGCTGAGGTTTCTTCGGTCATCTATTCCGGTCCATCCTAATACGACGCCCTAACAACGCATCGTAGAGCCTGAAATGACAGTATAAACATTGATAATTGTTATTGAGGTGACTTTTTTAAGAGCGCCGCAATCTGGCACGGCTGCCACCAGGATTGGAAACTTAAGCAGGTGAGACCGGGCGCAGCTTTACCAATTGCATCAATTCAAAGCTCATTACCAAAACATCGTCTTGATTATAGGTTCGATAACACACCCGAACATCACCCAAATCACGACCAGGTCGCGGTGCCTGTATCGTCAAAATTTCAGCCGTGACATGCAGGCTGTCACCTGGATAAACAGGCTTGAACCAGCGCAACGCGTCAAGTCCTCGGCCGCCGGCATTGGCCCCAATAAGGCCACTAGCCTCTAAACCCAGCCGTGAGGAAATCGCCAATGTGTGCAGTCCACTGGCAATCAGGCCGCCGAAGATAGATTGTGCCCCATCGGGTAGGCTGATGTGAAAGGGCTGCGGATCATAGGCCCAGGCAAACTCGAGAATCTCCGCCTCGCTTAATGTCCGCGAAAAACTTCGAAAGCAGTCACCGACGCTAAGGTCGTCAAAATAGCGCAGTGGGGCACTCACTTAAGGGCCTCGACAATCGCATTGCCAAGGTCACTGGTACTTGCCTGACCGCCAATATCGGGCGTTTTTGGACCGCCGCCTTGCAGAACCGTCTCAATGGCACCGACAATCTCATCGGCTGCCGCTTGATGGCCAAGATGCTCAAGCATCATCGCACCTGACCATATTTGACCAATCGGGTTCGCAATCTTTTTACCGGCAATGTCCGGGGCGCTGCCATGAACAGGCTCAAACATTGATGGGTAATCGCCTTCGGGATTGATATTGGCCGATGGCGCAATGCCGATTGAACCAGCCACCGCAGGGCCAAGATCGGATAGAATATCGCCAAATAGGTTAGAGCCAACAACCACATCGAACCAATCTGGATGCAACACGAAATGCGCCGTTAAAATATCAATATGATATTTGTCCGTATCAAGGTTGGGAAATTCGGCGGCAATCGCCTCAAAGCGCTCATCCCAATACGGCATGGTATGAATAATGCCGTTCGATTTGGTTGCTGATGTCACCTTCTTTTTGCCCAAACGTTGGCAGAGCTCAAAGGCATAGCGCATGACCCTGTCTGTGCCGAGCCGGGTAAAGACGGTCTCCTGCATTGCAAGTTCATGCTCGGTGCCTTGGTAAAGGCGGCCACCAATTTCAGAATATTCGCCTTCGTTATTTTCGCGCACGACCCAAAAATCAATATCTTCCGGGCCACGGCCAGCAAGCGGGCAAGGCATGCCAGCCATCATCCGCACCGGCCGAAGATTAATGTACTGCTGCATCGCCCGGCGGATCGGGATGAGCAGTTTCCACAAAGAAACATGATCGGGGACACCCGGAAAACCAACCGCGCCGAGGAAAATGGAATCAAACTCTTTAAGCTGCTCTAAACCATCGCCTGGCATGAACTCACCGGTGCGGTGGAAACGTTCGCAGCTCCAATCAAATTCGGTGAATTTAAAATCAAGGCCATGGCGAGCACTGACCGCCTCAAGAACTTTCAAGCCTTCGGGAACAACTTCCCAACCGATCCCGTCGCCCGGAATAACCGCAATTTTAAGCTGTGTCATAATCTTCCATGGAATATCTGCGTGAAGTCGCAAGTTTAGACCGAATTCACCAAGGCGGGAAGCGCCGCATTTAGAGCGTTGAAATGCGCCCCTCCGTTAAATTGAAATAACGCCTTTTAAATAGCTGACCGCCTGGCCTGAAATAATTACGCGGGCCCCTGCCAGCCGGCAGCTCAACTGGCCGCCACGGGCTGATATCTGCCGCGCAGTTAAATCAGTTTTACCCAATCGATCAGCCCAATACGGAGTCAGCAAACTATGGTTTGAGCCTGTCACCGGATCCTCATCAATACCTTGCGACGGCGCGAAATATCGAGACACAAAATCGCATCCGAGATCACCGCCAGGGGCTGTCACACACACCGAGATCGGGTCTAGCCGTTTTAAGCCGCTGAAATCAGGGCGCATTTGCCGGATGATCTGTGGGTCATCATAAACAGCCACAAGACGCGCCTTTTCGTTTTCATCCGGCGCATCAAAAACACCCACAGGTGTGGCTCCCAAGGCGGCATGCAAATCGTTGAAAAACGTCTCTGAAGCAGCATAGGGTGCAATCGGATAAGCTGGGAAATTCATTGCTAAGATGTCGCCGCTTTTGCTGACTTTCAGTAACCCCGAACGGGTTTTAAACGTCACCTGATCCCGATCAGACAAGGGGCCGCGCAGAAGGTGATGGCCTGTTGCAAGGGTTGCGTGACCGCATAAATCAACTTCCACGGCCGGGGTAAACCAGCGCAAATGGTAATCTGCCTGACCGTCGTTTTCGGCAACAATAAAAGCTGTTTCGGAAAGATTATTTTCACCGGCGATGGCCAAAAGTTGATCATCATTCAACCATCCATCAAGTGGGCAAACGGCAGCTGGGTTACCGCCAAATACGGTATCGGTAAAAGCGTCTATTTGATGGATCTCAATATCCATTCCGAAGTCCTCTTTTTAGGCATCAAACACAATGCTGATGCGGCGATTTTGCTTACCTTTGTTTTCGATTTTTGAGATTCTCACGGCGCCAATTTCGCCCGTTGCCTTAAGGTGTGTGCCGCCGCAAGGCTGAAAGTCAATGTCTTCGCCAATTCTGATCATACGGACATGACCCGCGCCCGTCGGTGGTTGCACCGACATGGTACGCACCAAATCAGGGTTGGCCGCCAACTCGGCATCACTGATCTGGGAAATGGTCAATGGGTGGTTTGCTTCGACCAGCGCCATTAGGCGGGCCGTGAGCTGGTCCTTATCTGGTCGCTCACCGGGAATATCAAAATCAAGGCGGCTTTTGTCCGCCCCTGCTTGACCGCCCGTCACCGCACCGTCAATGAGCGAACAGAGCACATGCATGCAGGTATGCATTCGCATATGGCGGTAACGCCGCGACCAATCAATCTCGCAAGTGACCGTCTCGCCGACAGCTGGAAGCACCGCCTCATCGGCCGGAATATGAAGGATCCCGCCATCACCTTTGCGGGTATCTACGATGGGTATTTCTTGGTCACCAAAGCGCAGCACGCCAATATCGCCCGGCTGGCCGCCGCCATTTGGATAAAAGACCGTTCGATCCAAGATAATTCCGCCGCTATCTGCTGACTGGACCGTTGCCGTGCATTCGGTCTGATAGGAATCTTGGCGGAAAAGTTCTTCGGTCATCAAGGGAACTCCTGCAACTGCGCGTCTCACGTTTCGAGGGAAAACTTTAATCGATTGCGACCGGCAAGTCGATGTTAACAGGACTGAGCATCGACATTTGCCGGCTGCTCGACGGCTTTTTAGCGCTGAGCTGTCGGCAGAGCTTGGCGGTCGTCCTTGGGCGGTGTAAATAGCTTATATGGATGCCTCTGAGATCACCTTTGATTTTGACCGCGAGCAGCGCCTCGGCCTGCCTGAGGCGGTTCTATGTGCCGGTAAAACAGCGACCCAAATCACGCAGATTTTAACCGCTGCCGCGAGCCGAGATCACAGCTTACTGTTGACCCGATTATCGCCGGAAATGCATGCCCAGATCGACCCTGAAAGCCGTTTGATTGACTATGAATCGGTTTCACAAACCGGCTTTTTCGGCCATCGCCATGGCGCTGCGCACCACGGCCGGGTAGCCGTTGTTAGTGCCGGAACCTCCGACGCGCCGGCAAGCTTTGAGGCGGTTCGCACCCTCGGCTTTCATAATTTACAGGCAACCCTGGTGATGGACGTTGGTGTTGCCGGGCTCTGGCGGTTGCAAGCACGTCTTGAGGAAATAAAAAATCACCAGGTCGTGATTGTTGTCGCCGGCATGGACGGCGCGCTGGCAAGTGTCATTGGTGGTTTGGTATCAGCACCGGTGATTGTCGTGCCAACTTCCACCGGCTATGGCGCGGCGCGTGGTGGCAAGACAGCCCTGGCGGCGGCTTTAAGCTCTTGTGCACCAGGATTATTGGTTTGTAACATTGACAATGGTTATGGCGCTGCGTGTGCTGCTTTGCGAATTTTAGGAACGCCATAAGCCAGAGATAAAATTCCTGACGCATATCCCTTAATACTGCACCAGCACCCATGTCAGGCAGTCTAAAAGCCGAGAGAAGAAACGCTATGCAGCCCTTTGTTCTAGCAATTGATCAAGGCACCACCTCTAGCCGCGCGATTATTTTTGATAATGCCGGTGCCGTTATTGCTGTTGCACAACAGGAATTAGAGCAGTTTTTTCCACAGCCAGGTTGGGTCGAACATGATCCCGAGCAAATTTGGCAGAGTGTGCAAAAAGTCAGCCGCGCCGCCATCGCCAAAGCCAACATCTCAGCGCAGCAGATCGCCGGTATCGGCATAACCAACCAACGCGAAACAACCGTTGTCTGGGAGCGTGCCAGTGGTACCCCCATTTATCCAGCAATTGTCTGGCAAGACCGACGCACGGCCGATCACTGCACGCGCCTGAAAGCCGAAGGCCTCGAGGCGCATGTCAATGAGGTTACCGGGTTGCTTCTTGACCCCTATTTTTCAGCGACGAAAATTGCCTGGATCCTCGATCACGTAACCGGTGCGCGCGCAGCTGCGGAAGCTGGCCAATTAGCCTTTGGGACAATTGATAGCTTTCTCTTGTGGCGTTTAACGGCCGGTCAGCACCATCAGACCGATGCCACCAATGCAAGCCGAACCTTGCTTTATGATTTGCAGGCCGGCAATTGGTCTGCCGACATGTGCAAGCTTTTCAATATTCCACAAGCGATGTTGCCAAGCGTCAATAATTGCGCTGCAGAGTTTGGGGTTGCAACGGCTGATTTCCTAGGCCAACCCGTGACCATTGCCGGCATCGCAGGTGATCAGCAAGCCGCCGCCATTGGACAAGCCTGCTTCCAACCGGGCATGGCGAAGTCAACCTATGGCACAGGTTGCTTTGCCCTGCTGAACACCGGCGAGCGCTTGGTTCGGTCAACCAACGGATTGCTCACCACCCTTGCCTATCAGTTTGATGACAAACCGTGCTTTGCCCTGGAGGGTTCTATTTTCGTTGCCGGCGCTGCCGTTCAATGGCTGCGTGATGGTCTTGGCTTGCTTACCGAGGCAGGGCAATCCGGCATTCTTGCTGCCGATGCAGACCCCAACCAAGATGTTTATCTGGTGCCGGCCTTTGTCGGCCTTGGGGCGCCTTATTGGGATCCGGAATGCAGAGGTGCCATTTTTGGCTTAACGCGCGGCACCGGACCAAAGGAATTGGCGCGGGCAGCTTTAGAGAGCGTTTGCTATCAAAGTCGTGATTTATTAGACGCAATGCGCGGTGATTGGCCCGAGGCGGAGGGCTTAGTGTTGCGGGTTGATGGCGGCATGGTCGCTTCTGACTGGACCATGCAACGCTTGGCCGACATTCTTACGGCACCTGTTGATCGGCCGACAATTCTGGAGACAACGGCGCGCGGTGCCGGTTATCTCGCCGGCTATCAACAAGGTATCTATCCCGACCCCGCCGGCTTTGCAAAAAGCTGGACGCGGCAACAGCAATTCACTCCGAAAATGGACGCAGCCGAGCGCGCTCGAAAATATCGTGGTTGGCAAGACGCGGTTAGCCGAACACTGTCGGCGCCATCCAGCCATTAACCAAGCGGCTTGCGCATCAGGGCAATATTTTTCTTTGGAATCTCACAGAACCAGCCACGATCTCGGGCCAGCCAGCGCAAAGTTTCTGCGCGATAAAAAATAACATGGGTTGGATCGCGGCGGTAACGCCAATTTGCAAATCCCTGGTCATCGGTTTGAAATTCGGTCATCAGACCAAGCCAACCTCCAGGTCGAAGCAAATTATCAAGCTGATCAAAGCTTTCCGCCGGGTTGCGAAAATGCTCAATCACTTCAGTCGCTGTTATAAAATCATAGGGGTGAGCAAGTTGCCCGTGATCAGGGGCAAAGATAGGATCGTAGTCAACCATCGCATGGCCTGCCGCCCGCAACATCGACGATAATGCCGGCCCCGGACCACAGCCAAAGTCCAGCCCGCGTTGGTTCGGGGGCAGGACCGACATGAACGGTACCAATAATTTATTCAAAAAATGCTGATACCCAGGGTCATCTAAGGCGTTCTGATGGGTCAGATAATGCGCCTGTTCAGCTGCCGGCTGAAGGTAAGCGTCAGCCGCCATCAGCGTTGCCATACAGCGATGACATCGCCAATAGGCTTTACCGTCGATAAGTGCGAAGACCGTGCATTGACCACGCCGACAAAGCCGGCAGACGTGATCGCAGCCAGGTCCTGAACGCGGCCTGCTGATCACCATTCAAAGACTAACGCTGATTGCCAAAAAGTAACGCATAACTGCCGATATCAAGGGCGCTTGCGGTCATCCCAAAAGCTGTTAGGGCGTCGCCGCCAAGCACAGTTTCAGCAGCCCCACGGGCAGCGGCAGGAAGCGTTGCATCAATCAAAATTAACCATTCGGTTTTTTGATCGGCCGGAATTTCATTGCCGGCAGCAAGCCAACCAACATTGGAAACCGCCAGGTCATTTTCCAACAGAGCCGCACCCATAACATCTTGGCGCTGACACATCGCCGGCAGTGCCGTCTCGCGCAGCCATTCGCGCAAGCGATCCATTTCCGCTTCCGGTGGAAACAGCCGCACCAATCCGGCAGCACCAGTAACACCATGGGTTTGATCAATGCTGATGCGGCAGGTTAAACGATCAAAATGGCTGAATTGGCTCATGATCTTTTTCGACCAATCTGACTGGTCGGCCAGCAATTCCATATAGGCCGGTGCCGACAGATCCTCTGCCGTATCCGTCTCATAAGTGGCAAAATATTTAACCAATGTGGCGCTATCGGCGGCGATGTACCGGCGGGCCCGATGAAAGCCCGGCATATTAACCCGCTCATCGATATGCTCTCGGTTATACCATTCGTTAAACTCGTCTTCTAACGACGCCGCGACTTCCGTGAAAGTCACCAGCATACCTGCCCCAAAAAATGCCATTTTTTTTACCCCTTGATGATCCCGATAAATCAGCAATAGCGGGGTCACAGCGTGCTGGCAAGGGGGCCAAATAAGCGCCGTGTCACCTGCTACCGGCATCGCGCCATTCGTCACAGACCTCAGGGTCTTCCTCCATATGGGCGAACTGCTGCCGGAATGCCGTCAGTTCGGCCGCATCGGCAAGGCATCCCAGCGCCCAAACTGCCATCGCCCGCACAATCGCTGCCGGGTCACCTAACAGCGCCGCAACGCTCGGCAATAATCGTCGATCACCGCTGTTACCAATGGCGATCAAGACATTGCGCACGAACCGATCACGGCCTGTTCGGCGCACCGGGGTGCCTTGAAAACGAGCACGAAACGCGGCGTCGTCTAAAGCCGCCAAATCTGCAAGGGCCGGAAGGTCATGTTCTGCTCGCGGATGATAGGCTGGCTCCATCGGTGGCGCGGCAAACTTGTTCCACGGGCAAATCGCAAGACAGTCATCGCACCCAAACACCCGGTTGCCGATCGCGCCGCGAAAGTCACGCGGGATATGTCCTTTATGCTCGATCGTTAAATACGCAATGCACCTGAGCGGATCAAGTTGGTAGGGGGCGGTGATTGCCGCTGTCGGACAAATATCGATGCATTTTTGGCACGAACCACAATGATCTTCTTCCGGTGTGTCTGGCTGAAGCTGCAAGGTGGTAAAGATTTCACCCAGGAAAAACCACGATCCCAGATCACGGGAAACGAGATTACTGTGCTTGCCTTGCCAACCAACACCAGCACGCTGGGCCAGAGGCTTTTCTAAAATTGGCGCGGTATCGACAAAAACTTTCACCTCGCAACCATGCTCACAAACAAGCTCTTGGGCCATTTTCTTTAACCGCTTCTTCAGGACGTTGTGATAATCCTTAAAGCGCGCATATACCGATACGTTACCATGCTGTTTTGCTGTCAACGCCAACATCGGATCATGCTCTGGGGTGTAGTTTTGTGTCACGACAATAACCGATCGTGCCGCCGGCCAAAGAGCTGCGGGATCACGCCGACGGTCAGCGGTCGAAACCATCCAACTCATATCACCAAAACCATCTGCGGCGGCTAAGGCGTCAAACCGCATTTGGGCCGTTGGCGCGATTGCGGGTGCCGTAAAGCCGATCGTAGAAAACCCGTAATGCGCCGCACGTTGCCTAATTGCTGCTTCTTTTGAGGTCATCAAAAGATCCTCACTCAGGCTAGCGGCGGAATGTCGCCGCGCGCTTGCTGTGCATGAAACTGCTTTATATGCGCCTCTAAATTGCCCTCTGCGATCGCCGTTCGAAGCCCGGCCATCAGGTCCTGATAATGTTGCAGGTTATGTTGGGTTAACAGCATGAGGCCCAAAACCTCACCGGCTTTAAACAGGTGATGCAAATAAGCACGGCTGTATCCTTGGCAGGTTGGACAGGCGCAACTTTCGTCCAAGGGCCGAGGATCGCGCTGATGGCGTGCATTGCGAATATTGACAACACCGCGCTGGGTAAACCCTTGGCCGGTGCGGCCCGATCGGGTTGGCATGACACAATCGAACATATCGATTCCACGCGCCACGGCCCCGACGATATCGGCCGGCTTACCAACCCCCATTAAGTAACGGGGCCGGTCAATCGGCAGCTTGGGGGTAGTGAAATCTAAGGTCTGGAACATCATTTCCTGGCCTTCACCAACGGCCAGTCCACCGACCGCATAGCCATCAAACCCAATCTCTGTCAGGCCGGCGATTGACCGATGCCGCAGATCCTCATAAACGCTGCCTTGCACAATCCCAAATAAGCCATGGCCCGGACGCGGCACAAAAGCTTGTTTTGAACGTTCCGCCCAACGGAGCGACAAGGCCATGGACTTATCCGCGACCTCATGGCTGGCCGGGAAAGGGGTGCATTCATCAAAAACCATCGTGATGTCGGCACCAAGTTTATGTTGAATTTTTATCGATTCTTCCGGGCTCAACATCATCGCTGTGCCGTCAATGTGGCTGTTGAAGCGCACACCTTCTTCACTGATCTTTCGCAGCTTTGCGAGCGACATAACTTGGAAGCCACCAGAATCCGTTAAAATTGGCCCTGACCATTGGCTGAATTCATGCAATCCGCCTAATTCGGCAACAACATTGGCACCAGGTCGCAGCATCAAGTGATAGGTATTCCCAAGAATGATCTCGGCACCTGTCGCGGCGACCCCTTCAACCGTCATGGCCTTAACGGTGCCGGCGGTGCCGACGGGCATGAAAGTAGGTGTTTCGATACTGCCATGCGCGGTCATAAGACGACCGCGGCGAGCCGCCCCGTCCTCTGCCAAAACCTCAAAAGTCAAAGCCTCAGACATGATCACGTCGATCCAGTAAGCAGCAATCGCCATAGGAATAAAAGCGATAGGCGTGGGCAATTGCGTGCGCATAACTTGCCATAATACGCTCACGGCCGTGAAAGGCCGCCACCAGCATCATCAAGGTAGAGCGCGGCAGATGGAAATTCGTTAACAACATGTCCACAGCATTAAACCGAAATCCAGGTGTGATGAACAAATTTGTTTCGCCCTCAAAGGCTGCCAGATCGCCGTCTTTGGCTGCACTTTCAAGAATTCTAAGGGCCGTTGTGCCGGCCGAAATAATTCGACCGCCGGCCGCACGTGTGCGCTGAATCCGCGTGACTGTTGATGGTGTAACGGCGCCCCACTCGTAATGCATTTCATGATTTTCCGTATCTTCGGTCTTGACCGGCAGGAAGGTTCCGGCCCCGACGTGCAGTGTTATGGCTGCCGTTTCAACCCCTGCTGCTGCCAACGCCGCCAGCAGTTCGGGCGTAAAATGTAAGCCTGCGGTCGGCGCCGCAACCGCGCCTTCATGGCGGGCAAATACTGTTTGATAATCATCCTGGTCACTGACCTGCGGCTGCGCTCTTTTAATATATGGCGGCAGCGGCATTTCACCAATCTGCCGCAGGGCGGCCCGCAGTTCTGTCTCCGGACATTGAAAATCTAGGGTCACCTCGCCGCTTTCATGCTTGCCGAAGACTTGCGCCGAAAGACCGCCGTCAAAAATGACTTCATCATGCAATCGCAAGCGTTTTCCCGGCCGCGCAAAAGCGCGCCATTGGCCATCCCCCAGGGACTTATGTAAGGTCACCTCGACCCGCGCGGCACCGCGCTTACCCGTCAGTCGGGTTGGTAGCACTTTGGTATCATTGAAAACCAATAAATCACCAGGTCTTAAGATCGCCGGTAAATCTTTGACCCCGCGATCCGCCAAAGAAGCCCCTGTGCAGTCAAGCATGCGGGCACTATCGCGTGGCTGCGCCGGGGCGTCAGCAATCAACGCCGGTGGCAGCACATAATCAAACAGATCAACTTTCATGGCTTACAAACCGCCCGTTATCGAACTCTGCAGAGCCATGTTCGAGATTAAAACAAGTAAACCCATCAATAACATGCCGAGAAACAGATCGATTTTTGAAGGATGATCCATTTTCACCCAATTTTCCCCGGGACGTCACCAATGGCTCAGACTTACACGCTTGCAGACCATATGTCGACGACATCCCTGGCCCCCAAAGCTGCTGTTACGATTCGTCGACAAAGATCATAGGCCAGCATTCTTGATAGCCAATTATTCCGGCTGCAGACCATAAATTCAACCGCTTCAGATCTAAAAAATCCTGCCGATTTAAAACCCCCGAAATGCAACCGGGACGCTGATCTTCAGCGGCAGATTTGCGTCTGATCCTGATTGATGGTGATTCAATGGAACCAACATTACGCTCAGGTGATCAGGTTATTGTGAATGTGGCCCGCCGATCGCCAAGCAAATTGAGGTCATCGCCAATAGTGAGTCATCCCGGGTGCATATTATTTCAACAAACAGACGATACCCGACATATGAGCGAACCTTGGATGAAATTAACATCATGGGTCGCGTCATCTGGTATGGGCGCAGGTTATGAGCAGGTCCGCACAGGTGGCCGGCGAGGATGCCTGGCAGGCCTATTGCCGTCGGCGCGCCATGGAGAGGCGGTTTGATGGCCCTTTACCGCGTCATGATGACCAGTCGAGCCGCCAACCCGAGGCTTTTTTGAGGCGCCGGATGGCCAGCCGCAAACACGCCCTCGCCGCGCGGCTGCAAGGCCGCGCTCGGGAAAATATCAATGCCCGACAAGCAGCCGTCAAAGCAATCACGCTTACTGTTGAAATTGGGCAACTGAAAAACCTTGCCCAAGCCTTCATGAAAGGCTGAATTCGTCACCCGCGATCTATGAACTGGTATATAGATATGCGGGCCGCCTGCAGGGTGGCCGTATCGGGAAGAATTTCAGGGGATGGGTATGAGCGGACAGCGACGCGGCCAAGCCCGCCGGCGCAACAATGAGCGCAGCAATTTACCGCGCAATAGCCCGCCATTACAGGTCACAATTAGCCATGTGGGGGGGCGCGGCGATGGCGTTGCCCAGGCTGACGTCAAACTTGCCGATCAGTGGGAGGCAAAAACGGAAACATTTTTTGTGCCCCATACACTGGCCGGGGAACAGGTTTTGGTGCGCCCCCATCAACGCCGCAACGGCGGCGTGGCAAGCGAGTTACTGGAGCTGATTTCACCTGCGGCCGACCGGCAAGCCGCCAGTTGCGATCACTTTATGGACTGTGGTGGCTGTCAGCTGCAACATATGCAAAGCGCCGCTTATGAGGCATGGAAACATGATCAACTGCAGCAACATTTGGCCCGTGCCGGACTGGCTGATTGCCCACGCCGCGAGCTCGTCAGCGCCGCGCCCGGGCAACGCCGGCGGCTGGCGCTAAGCGCTAGGCGGCTCGCTGGCGGCGTTGTTCTCGGATTTAATCAACATGCCAGTAATCACATTATCAATATCACGCATTGCCCAGTTGCCACACCAGCTTTGCAGACCCTCTTGCCAGAGCTGCGCATTGCTTTAGAACCGCTTCTTAATCCGGGCGCGGTCGGCCGACTGCATCTGACTGAGTGCGATAACGGCATCGATTGTCTGATCGAAACACCCACCACGCCATCGCTGACGGCCCGAGAACATTTGGCCGCGCTTGCCGAGCGGGCCGATTTAGCGCGTATTTCCTGGCATGTCAGCGATGATTTAGCCGATCAACGTCCGGCGGAAACAATCTTAGAGCGTCGCCGTCCTGTGGTGCGCTTCGGCGCTATTGAGCAAACACCACCGCCTGGCAGCTTTTTACAAGCGACAGCTAACGGCCAGACAGCGATCACGGAAGCTGTCTTAGAAGCTGCTGCCGGTGCCAAACGCATTGTTGATCTGTATGCGGGTTGTGGCACCTTAACGTTACCACTGGCAACGATTGCCCCTGTTCACGGCGTTGACGGTGCCATCCAAGCAACCAATGCCTTAGCAGCAGCCAGCCGGGCGGCAGGGCCGCGCCGAGGCCACCATCAAATAACTGTCGCCCACCGTGACCTTGACCGACAACCGCTGTTGGCTGATGAGCTGGCACCTTATGATACTGCTGTTGTTGATCCGCCGCGCAGCGGCGCTCGAGCGCAAACAGCCGAACTGGCGCGGGCCGAACTTTCGCGCGTCGTGATGGTCAGCTGCAATCCAGCCACATTTGCGCGTGACGCACGCTTGCTCAGCGATGCAGGTTTCCATTGCCATTGGATTCAACCCATTGATCAATTCCTATGGTCACCGCATTTGGAGCTTGTGGCCGCCTTTACACGGCCTTGACCATGAGCGACGCACGGTTAACGAAAAAATCCATCTCAATCGCCGGCCATCGCACCAGCATTGCCTTAGAGGCAGAGTTTTGGGCCGTGCTTGAAGAAAAGGCCATGATGGAAAACCGCCCGCTGGTGACCTTGATCGCTGCCATTGATCGGGACCGCAACGGCCCGTTAACAAGTGCTCTGCGTATTCATGCCGTCAACTGGCTTCGCGAACGTCAGCAACGCTAGCGGCGAAGCTTGACCTAAGACCCCCTGCGGGCGCTGACATAATCCCGCAAGGCATCTAGGTCCATGATTCGCCGCGGCCGTTTTATCGGCCCTGTCAAGCGTAGACCAAAAATCGGCACATTATCCGGCAAGCGCAGCCGGAAGCGCATTTTCAAGTCCATTTCTTCGGCCGGTAAATTGATCGCCATCGCCGCCCGCCCGATAACCGCGTCACCTTCCATTTGAATATCGGCAGAACGGATAATGCCATCATTTACGGCAAACTTTGTTTTCACTTTGCTGAATTCCGTGTGACCAGTTTTCAAAGCCTTCTGCGCCGCCGTAACAAACCCTGCAACACTTCCCTGTTTTGCCGTGACGGCACTGGCAAGAGCGGTCAAATCAGAACCTGTGACGATCACGTCGGTAACACTTACCGATCCCGAACCTGACAGGTTTTGAAACATGTCCCGCCATGTTTCACCGACGCTTCGGAGGGTGAAATCAAGATCACCTTGCCCCCGGCGGGCCGCAAAACCACCCACTAAATCAAGGTCCGCAATCACCACATTGCTCGCCTCACCCTGCAGGGACACCGTTGGTAAAGGGCCGTTCGCCAGGCGCCCAGACAAATTCATATCGCCTTTGCCAAACCGTATATCGCGGACCTGAAAATCTAAAACACCGGTGTCCAAAGCTGCGCTTATCGTGCCGCTTTTCAAATCCATTGCCGCCATTGTGAGATTTTCGAAGGCAATATCAAATTGGCCATCAAAAAGATTAAGAGCCGATAAATCAAACAGCGAAATATTATCAACCAAGGTCTCACCGCCAGCATTTGCCGGCAGCCAAGACCATTGTTGAAGATTCGTTGCAATCACATCGAGATCAATCCGCGGGCGTGCTTCAGCCGCTTGATAAGTCAGCGCGCCGCGCAACCTACTGACACCAATATCAAGTTGCAGACGGTTTATGGTTGCCGCCGTTACATCACCGATTAATTGGCCTTCGAAGGATAATGCCTGCGGGTCACGGCCCGGCAAGTTGTGGCTCGGCAGCAAACGGCGAATAAACGCCGCGCCGTCGGGATGATCAAATAGCAGTGCCATATTAAAAGTCACAGGGTCGTTTAGCGGGCGCATATGGCCGCGGGCAGTGATCTCGGCGTCAATCGCTTGCATCTCAACCGCGACAGCAAAACGATCCGCCGTAACCGGATCAAGCTGCACGCTTAATTGCCCCGGCCCCAGCAACTGACGCCCCATTGGATGCTCGGGAATGAGTAAATTAATCACGCTGGAGATTTCGGGATGCTCTAGGATAAGTTCGGCCGGGGCCGATAGGCGTTGCTCAAACATATTCACAGGCAACAGCAGGTTAATGCGCCCTCCCACTACCTCAATCGCGGCATCGATTTCCAGATCCGACAACCGACCTGTTGCCCGACCGCGGAGGATGACCGCGCCAAGACGTTTGGAGAGAAGCTCACTCTGAAGGTCCAAAAGCGCCGCCAAACGGTCTGGTTGCCGGCTATCAACGTCAAAATTTAACGCCAACTGCAATTGCTGCGAGACAAACTCGACTTGCCCGTCAAATACGAAGGAGGCGCCGGCGAGATCATCAATATGCGCATTGTTAATTTGCATTTGGCCGTTCTTGACACCAATCCCCAGGCTGATCCCACGGACGTTTTCCTGCCAGGCCGACAAACTTTCAATCTGCACATCCAGATTGGTGTCAAAGCTTGCTAGTGCGGCAGCCCAATCATCAGGATTTTTCTCACTCTGAGGATCACCACCGACCGCAGCGAATAAAGCCGTTGTGAGCGCCTGCGGGTCCGCAAAATAATGTCCTAGATTGACATTGTCGGCCGCGATACTGAGGCCAAAACTTGGGCGTTCTTGAAGCAGCAGCGTCAAGCCACCATTACCTCTGGAGCCATCAAGCTGAAACGACCAATCTCGCAATTCAATCCACTGCGGGGTGAGGGCAAATGTTAAATTCGTTTGCAATCGGCGCAATCGATTGGCCGGAATGCTGCCCGGGGCGAGATCAAGCCAATCCAAAATTGACCTAAAATTTGTTGACGTCAGCGCCAAATCACCAGTCAAACGCCGATTGTCCGGGGCACCGGTAAATTGCGCCGAAGTCTTCAAGGTTGAGCCACCCGGCAAGCTAATGGTGGCGTCGCTCAATTGTAATCCGGCAGCACCGTTGGAAACCGATAGTTTCAAGTCGCGCAATAGCCGCCCGCGCCAAGCCAAAATGCCGACGCTCATCTGCACCTCGGCCCGAACCTCAGGCAGTTGCCATGAAACCCCTGTCATCAGGTCAGCAAGCTGGCGGCGCCACGACAATGGCGACTTAACGGCTGTTTCGAGGCGATCAAGATCCACACGATTAATGTTTAAGTCGCCGCGCCAATCATTCCAGTACGGCATCTCTCGGTCTGCCGAAAGCGCCCCTGTCAAGCGCATTTGACCAATCTGCGCGTTGATCCGATCGACAGTTACGCGGGTCGCCGACAGCAACAACTCAGCGCTGGCTTTCAAGGGTTCTTTTGAAAATAGTTTTTTATCCGCAAACGGCGTCCCTTGGGCGGCCAGCCGGGCTGCAAGCCGCCGGGTGTTCGCAGCTTCAAGCGTCAGTGACATTTTGCCGGCGAACGTCGTCGCGAATTCAATGAAACCGTTGCTCTGAAAGCTGAGAAGATCTTTTCCAACGGTGCCTGAAACGGCAACCGCCGCACGTTCCTTGGTTCGCCCCCCACCAGCAGAGCCAGACAAGCTTACGGGCATATCTTGAAAATTAAAGTTCCCTTCAAAGCGCAACACACCGCCGGCGGTGTCACGGCGCAAAGAGCCACTGAGAGAATCCAAGATCAGGTCTGGCTGCGGCCGCTCAGTGCCGCTTTCGCCGGCGTTGTCGGGTTCCTTCAAGGAGATCACATAACCGTTTTCAAAGCCCAACGCGGACAGCATTGGTGGCATTTTGCCCGCCGGCGAGAAAAGCTGCTGTAAAAGCATCGACCATTGCGGTGAGGATTTTGTCGCCAGGGTGAGGCCCGGTTTATCCAGATCAATCCGATCAAAGCGCAGCTGGCCACGCAGCAAAGCTGCTGGATCAAGGCGCACCGACAAGGCTGCCAGGCGCAGCACCTCAACAGCGTTGTCATCATCGCCAAAACGCAGATTGACCTGCTCTGCACGCAATCTCGGTTGCGGCAGGAAATCAACGGTCAAATCCCCGGAAATGACTGGTGAAACGCCAAGTTCCGTCTGCACGAAACGGGTCAGGTCGGCCCGATAACTATTCCAGTCAATCACGGCCGGCGCAACAAAAGCAGCTGCCACAATCAGGACCGCAAGAATGAAAAAGCCGACGAGCGTGCGCATGATACAGCTACAAACTTATAAAGGTTCTTCAGAGCGTGTAAAAATAGCTGGCTGCCAACGCTCCGCAGGAAAAATTCGTGGCTTCGATGTCATAGCACCATCCGGGTATGTGAGCGGCGGTCGGATCTGGACCACCGGCGCGACAAGCAAGTAACTCCCGCCTCCATTAACAAGCGCAAGCTGCGCCATTGTCAAAAGAATAGCGCAGTGCTGGAGCGGATGGCAGCTGATTTACCGGCGCTTCGGCCGCGACGCTTGGACAGCCGAAGCTACTTCGTGGCTTCCTTCAGATAGGCAATCACATTGGCGATATCTTTTTCTTTGCGCAGCCCGGCGAAGGCCATTTTGGTGCCTTTAACGAATTTTTTCGGTGCCTTGAGATAAAGCGCGAGAGTTTCCTCATTCCAAACCAAACCGGATGTGCGCATCGCTTTTGAATATTTATATCCATCCACCGAACCTGCGGCACGCCCAATGATGCCAACAAGATGCGGGCCAATTTTATTTTTCTCTTTGTTGACGACGTGACAGGCTTTGCACTTGCCAAAGACGCGCTTACCTTTCTTAACATCAGCTGCCGATGCGTGTCCCGCGCTCAACAGAGCCACTGCCAGGGCCAGTGCCGAAATTGAGAGATTTTTCATGAGCGTCCCTTTTTCTGATGTGATTGTCAGCTGCCACCGCGTCTAAAACCAGCTTTGAATGCGCGATCCTAGCGTGGGGAAATGGCGTTTTTTTGGATAAAATACAAGCACCGCCCACTGCTACAAAATGACCGCGCTCCGGTGCCGTTCTTTCCAGGGCTTTCTTTGCCGCTCATCTGTTGTGTTTTTTTTGACAAATACCGTTAAGCTGCCAGCCGTGACGTTTTAAACCAGAAGTTATCACATGTCTTTATCACCCATTGACCGCTTGTCGGCGGTACCAGCAGTGTTAAACCGCAGCCCCGAAATTTTGCGCAAGGGCCGACATTTTACTGCCGATATGGGCATCATGATCGACGACGCGATGACCATTTTTCTTATCCTCAATGGGCAAATCACCGCTGTCACACCACCGCCCATGGTGATGCCAAGCTATGACTTTGCCATTTCTGCGGCAGCTCCCACCTGGATCCAATTCTGGCAACCTGCACCGCCGCCTCGGCGGCATGACATCATGGGATTACTGCGTGCCGGCGACATGCATTTTACCGGTAATTTGCAGCCGATGATGGCGCATCTTTTTTATGTCAAAGCGGTGCTGGAATTGCCGCGACAGATTGGAACAGAGCAATGAGCGGGCACCTGGAAGCCGTGATCGGCAGATATATGCAGGTGCAGCTTGGGGGCCAGCCGTGCCGCGTTTACTTCGAGGAAGCCGGCCAAGGCGTGCCGCTGATTTGCCTGCATACCGCCGGCTCCGACGGCCGGCAATATCGCCATCTGTTGCGTGACCCCGATATCACCGCCCATTTCCGAGTGATTGTTTTCGATATGCCCTGGCATGGAAAATCATCACCACCTGCAGGCTGGCAAGACAGCGATTATCAACTGACAACGGCCGCTTACATGGAGATGGTTTTAGTCGTTGCCGACACCTTAGCGCTGGATCGACCGGTGGTCATCGGCTGTTCCATCGGTGGCCGTGCAGTACTGCATCTTGCCCGGCTCCATGGTGATCGTCTGGGCGGTGTTATTGGCTTGCAATCCTCTGGCATGGTCGAACCCTATTACGATACCCAGTGGTTACATCGCGGCGATGTCCATGGTGGTGAAGTTTGTGCCGCACAAGTTTCCGGCTTGATCGCACCCAGCGCACCCAGCGCCGAGCGCTGGGAGACCTTGTGGCATTATATGCAAGGTGGCCCAGGAGTGTTTCGCGGCGATCTTTATTTTTATAAAGTCGAAGGCGATATTCGCCACCAACTGGCGGAAATTGATACCACTGTCTGCCCTGTTTTCATGCTGACAGGTGAATATGATTATTCCTGCACACCGGCCGAAAGCCAAGCGACCGCCGATGCCATAAATGGCGCCGAGCTCACCATTATGTCCGGCTTGGGGCATTTTCCGATGAGTGAAGATTTTCAACGTTTTCGCGCCTATCTGATGCCAATCTTGGCGCGGTTTTCCGGCCGTTAGGGGAGCCTATGCAGCGCCTACCAAGTGAGTTAACCGCAGCCCTGCGATTGCCGATTATTGCGGCCCCAATGTTTTTAGTTTCTGGCCCCGACCTGGTCATCGCCAGCTGTAAAGCGGGGATCATTGGCGCATTTCCAACAGCAAACTGCCGTACCCTTGACGATTTGGATCGCTGGTTAACACAGATTGTCGCCGAGACCGACGGGGCGGCCCCATTTGCCGCCAATTTGATCGTTCACCGCTCGAATAACCGGCTTCAAGAGGATGCCGATCTGGTTGCCGAACATCGCACCCCCTTGGTCATTGCCAGTGTCGGCAGTCCTGCACCGATTATTGATAAAATTCACGCTTATGGCGGCAAGGTCTTTGCCGATATTGCGTCACTCAGACATGCGGAAAAGGCCATTGCCGCCGGTGTTGACGGACTTATTCTGTTAACGGCCGGCGCAGGTGGGCAAACAGGCTGGGCCAATCCATTTGCCTTCGTTCGCGCGGTTCGCGCAATCTTCGATGGGCCAATCGTGATGGCCGGTGGCATTGGCGATGCAACGGCCCTCAAAGCAGCTTTGGTGCTTGGGGCTGATCTTGCCTATATGGGGACGCGTTTCATCGCCACCCAAGAAAGCATGGCGGTGGCCGGGTATAAGGATATGCTGGTCAGCTCATCCCTTGATGATGTGCTGCTAAGCCGGGCCTTCACGGGCTTGCCCAGCAGCACGTTGAAACCATCAATCGTTGCTGCCGGACTTGATCCAGATAACTTACCCGAGCGCGGCACGATCAATGTTTCTGAAGACATTAACCCTGAAAAACGACCAAAGCGTTGGAAAGATATTTGGTCCGCCGGTCATTCGGTTTCGGCGGTCAACGATGTACCAACGGTGGCAGATTTAGTCGCCGCACTGGAAAAAGCGTATTCTACCCGTTAAGTTTTTGACTATAAAAGCCGCGGGCAATTTAATGGCCAGATATGTCGCCGTCATAAGGCACCGCCGCCTCGGCACTTTCCCATATCGCCCGCAAAGCCGGCTTATGCTGCTCCTCGTGAATATGGCCGACCAGCCCGGCGCAGCGGGTAATGAGCGCGAAACCCCGCATAATCTCTGCGGGGATGCCACAATCGCCCAAACAAGCGGCAATGGCACCGGTGGCATTGATGGTGATGTGTTTGCCGTAGGTTTCATCGATTGCCGCCGATAGTGTCGTCAGTGCCGTAATCCACTGACCTCGGACACCGACCTCCTGCGCAATCGCCAGCAGCCGAATTGACCGCGGGTCATCGGGCTTGTGCATGTGATGGCCAAAGCCCGGCAAAGGCCGTTTGTTGGCCCGAAATTCAGCGGCTATCGCGGCCGCTTCCGTTTCCATATCAGCATCCGAATTCAATATTCTTTCGATCAATATCGCACAGCCTTCCATGGTACCGGCAAAGGTGCTGCCGACCCCCATAATGCCCGCTGCGACTGCAGCCTGCATAGCTTCCGGCGCACTTGAGTAGATTAGCCGACTGGACAGGGCGCTTGGGGTCAAACCATGTTCCATCAAGGTCACAAGACAGGCATCGACCATTGCCGTTTCCGCCTCGCTGGCCATCCGCCCGGTGATTTGAAAAAAGGCCATTTGCGTGAAGGACAGCTTGCCGATCAGATCGCCGCAAAGACTTTTATCCCGAATGAAAATGTCATCATTGGTATGTGTTGCGATGCTTGTTGTTTGTTTTTCCGGCATAAAGGCCATGCTGCCCTCCTCGGTCAAAGGTCACTTTTTGCGAAACGGTGGAAGATTGACGGTGCGCTCCCCAGCGTCGATCAAATTAATTTTTCTAACGCGTGGCGTTGAATTTTGCCCGATGCACTGCGCGGAAAGTCCTCAATGGCCATGAAACGCAGGCCTTTTGGCTGTTTGTAGCCAGCCAATTGCGCCCGGCATAGGCTGTAAAGCTCGCGCTCGGGTATCGGCGCATCACGGCAGGCGACAAAAGCGATCGGAACTTCGCCCCATTTCTCGTCATCCGCCTTGACCACCGCAGCTTCGGCAACCCGCGGATCGGATAGCAAAACCCGCTCAATTTCAGCTGGATAAATATTTTCACCGCCTGATTTGATCAAATATTTAACACGGTCAACAAAATCTAGACTGCCGTCGCAATTCCGCCGGAAAACATCCCCCATATGGAACCAGCCACCGCGAAATTCCTCGGCGTTGATGGCGGTTTCTTGCCAATAACCACTGAACAATGTTGGCCCCCGCATGCACAGCTCGCCGGGCACACCGTCGGCCACCATTTCGCCATCTGCATCCACTAACTTAATTTCACAGAACGGGCTTTGGGATTTCGACAACGAGCTGGGCGGAATACCGATCGGCAGTAAGTTTGACGAACAGGGCGGGCAACCTGTTTCAGTGGCACCAAAGGTATTTGCATAGGGCGCATCGAGAATAGCGGTAATTTCCGCAATTGCATGCGGTGGCACCAAATCGGCCATCACCCCACAAACCTTGACCCCACGCGGGCTGACTTCCCGCGCCCTTAACTCGGCTGCAAACTCGCTAATCATGCCGGGCATTAACAGCAACCAGCCAAGCTCTTCCTGGGCGACCACTTGGCACATTTTTTCATGATCAAAACCATCGACAATGATCACCTTTCCGCCACACATCAGTGTGCCAAGCGAACATTCCGCCGCGCCCATATGATATAAAGGTGACCAGGCGACGAAAGTATCCCGTATCGCCACACCAAATTCAGCACGGATTACCAAATTACGTGCTATCTCCGCCCGGTGACTGATCACTGCGCCTTTCGGCAAACCTGTTGTGCCGGAGGTATAAAGCACCAGCAGGGCATCCTCAGGGTCAACATCCTGCAACACCTCAAGCGGCGCGGCGGCGGCCAGCGCTGCTTCGTAATCGTCCCCAAACACGATCACCGTGTGGGCTGTCAACTTATCGCTGTGCAGCGGCGACGCCAGCGTCAGCTTTGGCTGAACCAAATTCAAGCAATGCGCTAACTCGGTCGGCGATAAACGCCAATTCTGGCAGGCCACAATTGCCCCCAAATACGCTGCCGCTAAATAAGTTTCAAAATACTCGTATCTGTTTTCCGATAATATCGCGATCCTGTCGCCGCGACCGACACCTCGCATTCGCAAGACCCTTGCTAACTGCCGCACCCGTGCATCCAAGTCTGAATAGGTCAGCCGGCGATCACCGTCCTGGATGGCGATATGCTGCGCCGACAGACCGACTTGATTAGCGAAAAGATGACCGACACCACTGGCTGCACTGCGCGCGACCTGCGGGCCACCGTAATTTAGATTATCTTGGTTCATGACTGATCCCGACGCACTGTCGCTGGTTCGTTCAGACTAGCATGATGATCAAAGAGTGCAATCCAACCCAGATCCTCGTTGGCAACACGCCCCGCCGCCGCCCCGAAACCTGACAGCGTGTATCCAGCGCCATGTCATTGGCTACACTGTTAGCCGCGCCCCGTCAGATTGAAAATGTGGATACTAATTGCCTGCGGGTTTGATGGGGCACGACGGCTAAGTGATGGCCCCGGCGACCCACGCTCATGTGGTTGGCAGGACTGCCGCCGCGCCGGCATGTGGCCGGTCCGGCAAGCGCATAGATCTCTCGGTTTGATTGCCGCCCTATGGTCCGATGCCGGCATGGCTGACCGGGCCGCAGGAAAAGCATTTCGGGAGATGGTGGGCCCGGAGGGATTCGAACCCCCGACAACGCCGTTATGAGCGGCGCGTTCTGACCGCTGAACTACAGGCCCGTGGATAACCATCGAAACCGAAAGGTAACACCACGGGTGTTCTTTTACCTCAATTCAGCTGGCGGACATAGCGTAGAAACGGCGACAAGATTTGAACCCGAAAGTCGCTTTAAACCCCACCTCGTTTCAGGGCAAAAAAGTGCCTTCACCGAGGGCGATTTTTGCGCCGCATGATTCGGCGAATAAGCGTGGATTTGGCAAAATTGGCGAAATTCTTCACTTGCTGGTAAAAAAAATCCTCTTAAGGAGAAGATATTTACGCAACAATCAATCCCCCTGCATAGATATTTTTTGCCGCACTGGGGCAGCTTGTCGCAGTCACTTCGTGAT
This sequence comes from SAR116 cluster bacterium AG-355-O21, assembly GCA_003280605.1. Lineage (GTDB taxonomy): Bacteria > Pseudomonadota > Alphaproteobacteria > Thalassobaculales > Thalassobaculaceae > TMED26. The sequence continues at coordinate 36,708 of QCEM01000018.1, forward strand.
TGATTTCATTCACAAAAATTCAACCGGCTTGGCAATTAACGGCGCTAAACCGCTCTACTTTCAGGGAAGATTTTTGAAATCTGTTATTGCCTTGATCTAAAAATGTATTAAATCATGCCGCAGATATGTTTATTGTTCGTGCTACTCTAAACAGAATATCTAACGTGAAATCAAATATCTGGGGGGAAACGCCATGGATAAAATGTTACTTCTAGACCCGTCGGACTACGTCGGTGTTAGCTTTTGGATCATTTCTGCTGCGATGGTTGCAGCAACCTATTTCTTCTACGTCGAGCGCGATCGCGCGGTAGGAAAATGGAAAACCTCATTGACAGTCGCTGCCATGGTGACTGGCATCGCCGCCATCCATTATTTCTACATGCGGGAAGTTTGGGTGATGACCGGGGAAAGCCCGACCGTCTTCCGTTATGTTGATTGGCTGCTGACCGTTCCGCTCCAGATCATTGAATTCTACTTGATCCTGGCCGCTATCGCCGCAGTCGCCACAGGTCTTTTCTGGCGTTTGCTGATCGCCTCTTTGGTCATGTTGGTCGCTGGTTACCTGGGCGAAGTGAATGCTGCCAACCCAACAGCTCTTTGGGTATTCTTCATTATCGGCATGGCCGGCTGGATTTACATCATCTACGAAATCTTCGCGGGTGAAGCGAGCCAGATCAGCGCCAGCCAAGGCACCGTTGCATCACAGCAAGCATTTAATGCCTTGCGTCTGATCGTAACCGTTGGCTGGGCGATTTATCCGCTCGGCTACATCTATGGTTATGCTGGCGGTGGCGATGCCGCAGCCCTGAACATCATCTACAACTTGGCCGACTTTGTTAACAAAATCGCCTTTGGTGTTGTGATCTGGGCAGCTGCAACCTCGTCCGACGCGAGCAAGCCTGCGGCTTAAGCCGGAGATAACGATACGACGACGAACGAACACAAAAAAAGGGCGTGCCCTGCCTCGGCCGGGCACGTCATAATAAAGGCCAGGGGGACATCATGCTGGGACACACCGAACAGGGGTATGCAACGACGCAGCCGCTCAAACGATCGGGCATTGATGCACATACGGCAATGCAGGCCAAACTGCAGCAAGCAATAACCAATATCCTGCCGTCTGCGAACACAGCATTGCATGAGGTTGCGCACTTTCATTTCAACGAATTCGGCAAGCTTTTGCGTGGTCAAACAGCCCTTGCGGTGAGCGCTGCGGTGGATCTCGATCCAAAACGCGCGTTGCAATGGGCCCTCGCCGTAGAGCTTATACACAATGCATCTTTGGTGCATGACGATATTTGCGACCGTGACGAACGCCGTCGCGACCGATTGACGATATTTTCCGCCTTCGGCACGCCGCTCGCCATCTGCTTTGGCGATTGGCTGGTTGCGCAGAGCTTTGAAGCCGCGCTCGCCGCAGTCGGTGACAACAGTGCCCATGGGGTTGCCGCCGTTGCCGGCTTGGCGAAAGTCATGGCTCGGTTATCTGTCGGCCAAGCCGACGAGTTCACAGGGGTTCCGGTGCTGACCTGGCCGGCTTATGAGCAAGTTGTCTGCCGCAAGACCGTGCCCCTGATCTTGGCACCAATTGAAGGTCCGCTGCAGCTCGCAGGACACGTTAGCGATTTGCTCACCGTGCGGCGCGCCATTCGCGCCCTCGGCATTGCCTATCAAATGGCCAATGATATTCTCGATGTGCTTGGACAGGACGGCAGCGCCGGGGCTTTTGGCGATCTTCATCGGCGCGCGCCCAATGCCGTCTTGGTCAGCTTTCGTAATCAGCTGGTCAATGGCAGTCGGTCAGCCTTTGATGCCTGGATGGCTGCACCGACCTCAGATGAAACCCCCTATGGCGCTGAGCAAATGATTGCCACCGGTGCGCTTGCTCACTGTGCCCGTCGCTTGCAAGACCAAATCGACACCTGTCAGATGCATTGCGCGGACCTGCCGCTTGCCCTGCAAACAGCACTTGCGCCGCTGCTTGGTTATTTGGAAAAAACCACCAATGTTGCACGTAGTCGTGCCGCGGAGAATCGATGGCAATAACCGAAATACCACATGCCGAAGCGCCCGAGACAGAGCAGGCGCATAAACATGTGGTTGTCATCGGTGGTGGTTTTGGCGGTATCGCGTCTGCGCTTCGATGCCGTGCGCTCGGCCTACAAGTCACCCTCGTTGAGCGGTTGCCCCATCTCGGCGGCAGAGCACAAGTCTTTCAACGCGACGGTTTCAAACATGACGCCGGACCGACGGTCATTACCGCACCGTTTTTGTTTGAGGAGCTTTTCCAGCTTTTTGACGAAGACCTGCACGACCATCTCACCTTTGCGCCGCTAACGCCCTGGTACAGATACCATTTTCACGACGGGCGAAGCTTTGACTACAGTGGCGACGAGGCCCATATGAGCGCTGAAATTGCCCGCTTCTCGCCCCCTGACGTGGCGGGATATAAGGCCCTTGTCGAGGCGTCACGAAAAATTTTTGAGGTTGGCTTCACAAAGCTTGCGCATCGACCTTTTACCCGCTTTACCGACATGATGAAGCAGGTGCCGGCGCTGCTTCGGCTGCGTGCTGACCGAACGGTTAGCGCATTGGTCCGTAAACATATCAAACATCCTTTGCTGCGCCGGGCGTTTTCAATTCAGCCCTTATTGGTCGGCGGCAATCCGTTCACGACCACGTCAATTTATTCATTGATCCATTTTCTGGAACGCAAATGGGGGGTATTTTTCTGCATGGGCGGCACCGGTGCGCTGGTGCAAGCCTTGCAAGACTTAATGCACCGACAAGGCATAACCACGATCACTGGCGGCGATGCAGAAAAACTCGTCATGGACGGTGAAAAGGTCGCTGCCGTACAGCTTGCCAACGGCCAACTGCTGACCGCC
>QCEM01000019.1 GCA_003280605.1 SAR116 cluster bacterium AG-355-O21
TCAGTTCATTCACGTTGATACCGAGCGCGCTGCCGCAACACCTTTTGGGACTACCATCGCCCATGGGTTCCTCAGCCTTTCATTGCTGCCGCATCTGAATGCGGAAATCAGCGTCAAGCCCGAAAATGTTGCCATGCAGATTAATTACGGCCTGAATAAGGTGCGTTTCATCAACCCAGTCAAAGTTGGCAGTGATGTTCGGGTCCGTAATAAAATTCTGTCGATTGAAGAAAAAGGCCCTGGCCGGTTGCTGATCACGACGGAAGTAACAATGGACATAAAAGGCGAAGATCGGCCGGCGTTTATTGCCGAAACATTGACCATGACGGTGCTTGAAGATGGCTAAGCATGCCTGCCATATCCGCGCCAAGAGATAGATAAAGGGTAAAAAAATGACAATTCGTTACGACGGCCAAGTGGCTATTGTTACCGGTGCCGGCAATGGCCTTGGCCGCTCACATGCGCTAGCCCTCGCCGCCCGTGGCGCAAAGGTTGTGGTCAATGACTTTGGCGGCGCGCTCGACGGCAGTGGCGGCTCAGCCGCAACCGCTGATGGCGTGGTCGCGGAGATTGAAGCTGCCGGCGGCACGGCGCTTGCAAATGGCGCTGATGTGACCGACCGCGCGGCTGTTGACGCCATGGTCGCCGCAGCCAAAGACGCTTGGGGGCGGGTTGATATTCTGGTCAATAATGCCGGCATCCTGCGCGATCGGACATTTGCTAAAATGGAAATGGACGACTTTCGTAAAGTCATCGACGTGCATTTAATGGGCAGCGTCAATTGCACCCATGCGGTCTGGCCGTTAATGCGTGAGCAAGCCTATGGACGCATTGTCATGACCAGTTCAGCCAGCGGTCTACACGGTAACTTTGGACAATCGAATTACGGTGCAGCCAAAGCCAGCGTGATTGGTTTGATGAACGTCTTGGTGTTAGAAGGCGAGAAATACAATATTCGCATTAATACGCTGGCACCTTGCGCCGCCACACGCATGACCGAAGAACTGCTATCCGAACAAGCGCTTGAGTTGTTGGAGCCATCGTCGGTCACACCTGCAGTATTATATCTGGTCGCCAACGAGGCGCCCAATCGCACCATCATGGGCGCGGGTGCAGGTAATTATTCAGTCATCGAGATCACCGAAACGGCCGGTAAATGGCTCGCCGATGACGCGCGCACACCAGAGGCAATCGCCGACAACTGGGCGGCCATTAGCGATCCTGAAGCACGATTGAACCTGACCAGCGCCAGTGCGCAAACTCAAAATATGCTTGAACAAGCAGCCCACGGCCTTGGCATTGATCTTAAACTCCGCGGCTCGATCGCTTAGGCCACGCGGCAGATAATACGGCTGAAACTCACTTTTTTAGAACGGGGATTTTATCATGAAAGAAGCTGTTATCGTTTCCACCGCCCGCACACCTATCGGTAAAGCCTTTCGGGGGGCTTTTAACATGACCAAGGGCGGCGCATTGGGCGGCCACGCGATTTCCCATGCGGTAGCCAAAGCCGGTATTGATCCCACCGAGGTGGAAGATTGCATCATGGGTTGCGCCTTGCCGCAGGGAACCACGGGTTACAACGTTGGCCGTGTCACGGCCATTGCCGGCGGCCTGCCGGTCACCACCGCGGGAATGACCATTGATCGGCAATGCTCCTCGGGCATGATGGCAATTGCCACTGCCGCCAAGCAAATCACCGAAGACGGCTTTGGGGTGATGGTTGCCGGCGGTTTGGAATCAATTTCTTTGGTGCAGAACGAGCATAACAACCGCTTCATGATGGAAGATGATGTGGTGCTGTCGCATTCCAAAGACTTTTACATGCCGATGCTGAACACCGCCGAGGTTGTCGCCGCCCGCTATGGAATCAGCCGCGAAGTGATGGATGAGTTTGGCCTGCAAAGCCAAAATCGTGTTGCCGCTGCCCAAGCCGCCGGCAAATTCGATGATGAGATTGTGCCGATGACCACTGTCAAAGCCATCCAGAACAAAGAAACCGGCGCGATATTGCATGAAGACGTGACGATCAGCGCCGATGAGGGCGTGCGGGCTTCAACCCTGGACGGCGTACAAAGCTTGAAGACCGTCATTGAGGGCGGCAGCATTACCGCCGGTAATGCCTCGCAATTATCTGACGGTGCTTCGGCCTCGGTGGTGATGGATGCTAAACTTGCGGCCCAGAAAGGCCTGCAACCGCTGGGCATTTATCGCGGCATGGCGGTCGCCGGTTGCGAGCCGGATGAGATGGGCATTGGGCCGGTTTTCGCGGTCCCCAAATTGCTTGACCGACATAGCTTAAAGATTGACGACATCGGTCTGTGGGAATTGAACGAAGCCTTCGCCGTGCAGGTGCTTTATTGCCGTGATCGTCTGGGCATCGACAATGACAAACTGAACGTCAACGGCGGTGCCATTGCGGTCGGTCACCCCTATGGTATGTCCGGGGCACGGCTGGTCGGCCATGCGCTGATCGAAGGCAAGCGGCGCGGCGTCAAATATGTCGTCGTGACCATGTGCATTGGCGGCGGTCAGGGTGCCGCTGGATTGTTCGAGGTTGCCTGACTTTTTAAGCCGCAAAATCTCAGCCGGGCGCGGCAGATGCTGCGCCCGCTTTTCAGGCTTCGGCGATCACTGAATTGCCAAGCGTGCCGATGCTGCTGATTTCAATCTCACAGAAATCCCCTGGTTGCAGGTTTTCAGCATCGCCCTCGGTGCCCATCCAAATCACATCCCCTGGATATAAGGTCAGATAACGGGACATGGCGCTGATATAGCGGGCCACCCCAAACAGCATGTGATTGGTCGCAAAAGAAATCACTTCTCGGCCATTTAAGCGCACCGTTGTGGTCAGCGCATCTAAGTCAACATCGGTTTCAATCCATGGTCCCATCGGCTTAAAGCTATCGGTGTTTTTCGCTCGCCAAAAGGTGCGGTCGCCGTTCTGCCAGGTGCGCTCGCTGATGTCATTGCCGATGGTATAGCCAAACACATAATCCAGGGCCTCGGCCTCGCTGACATGCTTTCCCCGGCGGCCAATAACAGCTACCAATTCACCTTCATATTGAAACAGTTCCGTTGCATCCGCAGGCTTTACAATAGGCTCACCGGTTGCAATCAAGGCATTATTGGCACGATAGCCAATATCAGGTTTTTCTGGGATATTTGGCGCGGTGCCGGCAATCCGTGCCTGTTCGATGACATGATCAGCATAATTAAAGCCAGCGGCATAAAAAGTCTGTGGCCAAACCGGAACCAGCAGTTTGGCGGTTGCCAGTTCACATTCTGAGGTTGCCGTCCAGGTACCTGTGATCGGATCGCCATCCCCCAGCAGGATACTGTCCGCCAACACTTGCCCAAAGACAGCCTGGCCGCCCCTATCCACTCGTGCCCAACGCATGGTTTGTCCTCTCTCAGTAATGCCGTTAACGAAACCGTGGGTGCGCAAAAACCTGATCGGCCATGACCTGACAGCGCTGCATCATTCGGTGTTGATGAGCGCCGTAATCTGCAACCGCGTAATGCAGCGTGGCAATATTGTCCCACATCATCAGGTCACCCTCGGTCCAATGATGATCATATAAAAATGCGTCCTGAAGTTGATGGCGAAATAAGAAGGCCAAAACCGCATCGCTGTCAGCTTTCTCCCAACCATCGATGCAGGCTGCATAACCAGGGTTGGCATAAAGAACTTTTGCACCTGAAACTGGATGAACCATCACCGCCGGATGCGAAACAGGGGGTTTTTCCGCGCGTTGTTCAGGTGTTAAGGGTTGCCGATTACTGCCGGGACGAGCCCGCATACGTTCCCAAAACAAGTTGAAATCATGGGTAATGGTCACCCCATCAAGGCGCTGTTTTAAGGCTGTTGGTAAGGCCTCATAGGCGGCGATCATATCGGCAAACCGGGTATCGCCAAGGGGCTGACCATGATCATCATGGGGCACCTTGATGGCAAACAGCACGTTGGCGAGCGCAATGGTCGCGCTGTAGGACATATCGGTGTGCCAATCTTGCCCGGCATCGGCCAGACCAAGGGGCTTGCCGGCGGCGTCGACCATATTGCTTAAAATCATGATCTCAGGATGTTCACCGGTGGCATTGCGATTGGCCACATTCACTTCCAGGGAACCAAAACGGCAGGCAAAGGCCTTTTGCTGCGCGGGGCTCAGATCTTGGTTTGGAAACCGCAACACCCCATGGCTAGCCAACGCCGTCAAGATCGTCTCGATTGCCGCATCCGGTAGCGGCTGCGCCAAATCCAGGCCATCGACGGTGGCCCCTAAAACCGCATCATTTGCAACCACCGTTACCATGACCTGCCCTTTTCTGCGCAATTAACGATTATCGGCCTGAATCATATCGGCAGCCTTTTCGGCTATCATCAGCACCGGTGCATTGGTATTGCCACTAGTTAAGCGTGGCATCACCGAAGCATCAACAACCCGCAAGCCAGCAACGCCATTGACACACAAACGGCTATCAACCACCGCCTCGGCATCATTGCCCATCCGGCAAGTGCCCACCGGGTGATAGACCGTTGCCCCTGTTTTGCGGGCGAAATCAAGCAAGCTTGCATCATCGTCAATACTTGGACCGGGGGTTAATTCCTCGACCACGAATGGCGCCATGGCGCTTGTTACCATCAGCTCTCGGGCAATTTTCAGACCGGCGATATGTACCTGTTGGTCAACCTGTGTGGTCAAGAAGTTTGGCTCGATCAGCGGCGGCGCCGTTGCCTCCGGGCGAACCGCATGCACCGAGCCCCGACTTTCCGGGCGGAGTTGGCACGGCCCGATGGTCAATCCCGGGAAGTCATCGAAGGTGCGTTTATTGGGATCTTTAAAAGTTGCGTGGACAACATGATATTGAATATCAGCGTCCTCAAGATCCGGATGACTTTTCACAAAGCCGGCCACCACACCTGCCGGTAACGTCAGCGCACCACGGCGGCCGAAGACATATTTAAAGGCTTCACCGACCAGCGGCAAACCGCGTGTTAACCGGTTTAGACTAGCAACGTTCTGCAACCGCCAACTGCCCCTTGAGATGTAATGGTCTTGTAAATTTTCGCCAACCGTCGGCCGATCTGCGATCACCTCGACCCCTAAATCACGCAGTCGCCGGCCATCACCAATGCCCGACAACTCAAGCAGCTGCGGTGATTGAATTGCGCCGGCAGCAAGAATAATCTCCCGGCGCGCTTTTATGACCCGTGCCTGACCCCGCTGTTGAAAAGCCACAGCAACCGCTCGGCCGTCTTCAATGATCAGTTTATGCACCATCGCTCGGGTTTCAATCACGAGATTTTTGCGCTGCTGGCGGATCGGATTGATATAGGCGCTTTTGGCACTGAACCGGCGACCATTTTTCTGGGTCGCCTGAAAATACGTAAACCCTGCTTGTGTGGCGGCGTTGTAATCATGGTTGGTCGGGTAGCCAAGCTGACCGCCGGCTTCAATAACATTATCCAGCAGCTCATAACGCTCTGTCGGCAGGGCCACATTAACGGGCCCTTCACCGCCGTGAAAGTCGTCACCACCTGGCTCAAAGCACTCGGTTTTTTTGAAATACGGCAACACCTCGTCAAACGACCAGCCACGGCAGCCAAGCTGCGCCCAGGTGTCAAAATCACGGGGCTGACCGCGAACGTAGAGCATGCCGTTAATGGCGCTAGAGCCACCCAAGACCTTGCCGCGTGGCACCGGGATCGGGCGATTGCCGCTGCTTTCCTGCGGCTCTGTGGAGAACATCCAGTTCACGGCCGGATTGGTCATGGTTTTGATGTAACCAACGGGCATGTGAATCCACGGGTTGCGATCTTCCCCGCCAGCTTCCAGTAGGCAGACCGTGGTTTTTGCATCGGCGCTTAAACGATTGGCCAGGACACACCCCGCCGACCCCCCGCCAATAATAATATAATCGACGTCCATGACTGTTCCCCCACCCTTGCTTCAGCGACATGCCGTGCAGCCCAACCAAAGCCACTTTAAAAATCGCCCGCACTCACCTCCGGCACCATGGCCTTGGACCACGCGATGCGTTTTCAAACCGCTTCCTCAAGCGCAAATCAGGCCGGCAACGCCAATTAAGATCTGCGTTTCTACAACGACAGTGCAGTTTAGCAGGCCGATCCATCAGGTCCAGCCCAGGGCCAGGATAATTTGTTGTCTTCATTTTGGATGCTGCTTGCTCTAGGCTTTCCCGAGCTAACGCGAAAGGACGAGATCATGGGGCTTCTTACAACAGCAGCAGCGGCGGCGGCATCGCGGCGGCAGGTAAACGTACACGATCAATCCTATATGATCAGTGATTATGTTGGTGCCGCACCGCGGCGTGGCGTTTATGTGGCAGGCAACGAAAGCAATGACAACGGCTTGCCGCAAGGCTTCCTTGTTGAGCAGCCCGCTGGAGCCACCACCCAGCCACATTTTCACATCCACCCACAGTTTCAATTGGTCATCGACGGCAGTGGGGCCCTTGGAAAGCATGCTTTAAGCCCTTTATCACTGCATTATGTCAATGGCCACACACCATACGGGCCAGTCAGCGCTGGCGCCGATGGGCTGCGATACTTCACACTTCGGCGCTATTGGGACCCTGGCGCAAAATATATGCCCGCAAGCAAAGATAAGTTGTTGAAGGGGAACCAACGCACCCGGGTTGGCGATATGACGGCATCCACAACTTTCTGTCTTGCCAATCTCAACACGATTGTCAGCGCCGAGGTGATCGCTGCTGAAGACGATGGTTTAGCTGCTTGGCTTATGCAAGTCGGACCTCAAATGAAGTTTAGGGCGCCGCTTGCGCCAAGGGGCGATGGTCAATATCATATTGTTGTCGCAGGCAATGTATTATTGCATGGCCAAACATTGGAATGCCTGTCGTGCGGTTTCATTGAAGCATATGAAAAACAACCGCTTTATCAGGCAACTAATCAGGGTGCGGCAATGATGATTTGCCAATTTCCCAGACCACAATGATAATTTGTATCAGGGCCAGGTTGGCGATGCGATTAGCGCGTCATCATAACGATTAGCTTTTAGTAATCATTTCAGCCACCGAATTGGGTGCAATTACTGGCAAGTCAACCGCTTGGGCGTTTGCTGCTAAGCCGCGCAGGATCGCCTTATTAACCTCAATCAGGTCATTTATGTCGCCATCGTTAGTATCGAGGATGGTGCCTGTTTCTTTAGTCACCCAAATGCCCAAGCTGACGATATTAGAACGAAGTTCTTCCGGAAACGGATTACTTGCTAAACCGGAATCATGAATAAACAGATCCCAGACTTTCTGATTCCAGGTTATTGCATCGACCACTTTGGCCATTTTAATTGGGTCAGAGAATGCCGCTTCCATTAGTGGTTCACACTCAATGAGGGCAGCTGTGACCTGGCCTAATAAGCGATACTCCTTATCGCGCTGAGATTCTGTTTGCGTCGCTGTATTCCGATAAGCGCTGTACATTTCATCACCTCAAACTTCGTCATAATTTAAAAGTTCTTTTTCATATTTTATCAAAGAACGGCACGTTTTTAGGGCCCGATAATACCGTTTAGAGTGAACCTCGTCGACGATATGCAGAAGCGCTCGGCGGACATCTGCAAAGGTCGTAGCATTCATGAATTCTTCAATAAATTCCATAAGCCTAGGCTTGTAGTCATTGCCCTCGTCACCATCCAGGTACATAAGCAGAATCATGAAGTAGATCCTTTTGGCAGGCGTATTAGCCTCCTCCTCTTGCATAATGTCCTTTTCTAGCAGAATCATCGCTTCATTCTGCAGGACCAAAGACGCGCCCTTACTGCCGGCGACCATAACAGCCCCGTTGACTACAAATTTTTCACCTGACTTTACGTTAATTTTTAAAGGCATGGGGCAAAGGTTCGCATTTTCGGCAAGGCTGTCAAGCCTTGTTGTTCGCTATAATTCGTGAAAAAGCGGTGGCGCGACTGATGCCGCACCACCACAGTTGTTTACAAAGCGCGAGTTTCCTCAGTATTAACGAAAAAGGCCGAGCAAGCTTTGTGGTGCTTGGTTGATGATACCAAGGGTTTGAACCGACAGTTGCTGCTGAACTTGCAACGCAGTCATACGGGCTGATTCGCGGGCCATATCAGCATCGACGATGTTACCCAACCCTTCTTCAGTAGCTGCGCTGATATCTTCCAAAAAGTCAGTTTGCAATTCCAACGCCCGAATATCGGAACCGAGATCGTTTAGCGCCGTATTGACCGCAGTCTCGAGAACATCGAAAGCACCCGTCGTTGCAACCAGCAAAGCTTGGACATCTGAGGCAGCACCGTCAGAGAACGCATTGAAGATGGCTGATTCCAGAGTTTCTATATCTCCCTGAAGATTATGAGCGCTTAGAGTCAACGTATCGTTCGCCAAGTTCGAAATCGTTGCAATGGCACTCCCGCCAGTCTCAATAATATTGGTGTCATTAAATGATGCGTTTGAGACAAAATTCTTGGCTTGATCAACTAAGGCGTCGAGATCAGTTTCCAAAAGGGATCGCTGAGTTGCTGTGATCCCATCATTGCTGAGCTCTGTCATTTTTGCCCGTATATCACCAAGTAAATTTGACACCCCGGTGGCACCCGCCAGGGCCACTTTGCCGACGCCTTTGGTATTATTGAGCCCTTGTGAGACAGCGCCTAACGCTTTGATCTCAGCACGGACCCCTTGCGCCACAGCAAAGTTAGATGAATCATCTAATGCACTGGCAACCCGTAACCCCGTTGAAACGCGGTTTTGCGTTGTTTGCATCGCTTGGTTAATGTTGGTCATATTCCGCAAGGCGACAAAAGCACTTGCATTGGTAACGATCGAATTCACGGCCATTTTGGCCTCCTCTTTCTAAGGAACTAGGCTTTTTGCCTAACAAATCTGAGACCTGCAGCCTCAGCACTACCGTATCAAGACGTTCGGAACTTCATTTTTGAAGCAACCACGTTCGCCTCTTGATGTTGGTTTTAAACATTACAAAAACCCTTGTCAACATTTTTATAAAAATTTTTTCTTTTTTTTAGAAAATCTAGGGCAAATTAATTTTAAATTGATTTTACTGGGAACTGAACAACATGGAAAAATCTGCCGGTAAAGCGCCTTTTGCTCCCGGCAATTGATTCCGCTTTGATTATTTGTCGTTCTTTTTCAACGCTCAACGCATTCACATTTATTGGCATCAGTATTGCAAGTTACCTGCCATAACAATTGCAAGGACCGATTATGGACGTTGATTTGACACAGATCGTCACTGCGACAAGCAAGCGGATGCCGGCCGGCCGGGCGCAGAGCATGGCCGCTTCGCAAACGATGTTGGACGCATTCGCAAAAAACCTGACGAGCACTCAGGACCGTCAGCAAGACAACGAGTCATTCATTGACCGCGGCACTGACAACCGCAGCTCAGATCGCCATCTTAGTGATCGCGATGTCGACAGCCGGCACCATGACGACCGCGACAATAACGGCCAGGATCACCGCAGCCGTGACCGTGATGACCGCGATATCGACAGCAACGAGCACGGCAGTCGCACCGACGACAATCCGGGCGCTGAAGATAACGGCCCTGAAAATCATGCCGACGCTGCGGATAAAACGGCGTCAAATATGGCCACTGATCGGACCGCCGCTCATGACGCGGCTGGCCTTGATGCCGGCGAAAACGGTTTAGCCATGGCCGTGACCCAGGGGCACGCAGGCGACCCAGGCACAATCGAGGCCGAAAGCACATTGGCCACGACCACTGCAACCGCCGGCGCGGTCTTGAACCTTGCCCCCGATAGCCTGTCCCAGGCGATCGACACCGGCACGCAAACCAGCATCGCCAATGCCGGCAGCACCGACGGCACGGCGATGCTGTCAGCTGGTATCAGCGCCGCCGAAAACCTGCGCGATCCGTCGATGGCCGCAGCCGGTCATGGGAAGAGCAGCAATTTACCTGCTTCCGGATTGCAGGCAGAGCAATCCAATCAACGACCGGCGGCAGCAGCAGGGCTGACACCGGGGCTGACCCAAGATTTGCGAGCAAACCAAGCACCCGTAAATCCGAACCACATGGCCCGGCAACTGACCGGTAATGCCAACGGCAGCCCCTTACAAACCAGCTTTCAATCACTGAGCGGTGATCGAAACCGCACACAACAGGCGACCACAAATCAGCCCATCGCTGTGCAGACACAGCCAAGTGATGCAGCCGTCAAGCCGGCGTTGACCAGCCTGCAGCAATCACTCAGCCAAAACAGCAGCCATCCGCAGACCAGCGTGCAAATGCTGACCCCGGAGCAGACTGCAGGTAAGCAACTGCCGGCAATGACTGAGCTGCAGATAACAGGCACCGAGCGTCTTCAAACCGCGGCGGCGGCGGTAACAAGCAGCCAGAACCCAAGTCATCCACAAACCAGCCTGCACATGTTGGCCGTGGAACAGAGTGCACTTAAGCAAGGCACTGCTAGCGCCCAGCCGGTGTCAACACCATCGCCGACGCCGAGCGCGCTCAACCCGAACAGCACGGCGGCACAACTCAGCGCTGGCCAGGACACCCAATCAAGTACCCAGATGCTGGCAACGGCTCAGAACACGACCAAGCAGGTCAATGCCGTATCAATCGGCTCAACCGCTGAATTGACCGCAGCAACCGCCCATGTTCGGCGTGCAAGTGCCGGTAATCCGGCGACCACGAGCGCTGCTGCCCCTCGAGCAGCTGACGTGGCCAGTACCGGCAATGGTGCCGGCAGTGGTGCCGGCAGTGCCGCGGCGGCAGCCCCGGCAGCCAGCATGTCGCAATCAGCGTCGCTAACGTCAACGCCAATCAGCAGTTTACTGAAAACAGCCCAAACCCAGGCCCCGCAGGTCATCAAACAAGTCACTGTGGAAATCGCCGGCGGCGTGAAGAAAGGCGACACGGATATCAAGATCCAATTGCGCCCTGATCAGTTGGGCAAGGTTAACGTACAGCTCGAAATTGCCAAAGATGGCGCTGTTAAAGCACTGGTTTTGGTCGATAAAGCAGAAACCTTAGAACTTTTACAGCGCGATTCACGGGGGTTGGAACGGAGTTTGCAAGACGCTGGTTTGAAGACCGGTAACGGCAGCTTGACCTTCGCCCTGAATGACCAAGGCCAGTCGGGTAGCGGACAATCTAGCCAAGGCCAAAACGACGGCGGCAAACCCCATCACGGAACCGCCAATACTGAAACCACGGCCGCGACGGTCGAGACACACGAAGATCAAGTCGAACAACCAACCATTGGTGCCGACGGCATGATCAACATGGTGGCTTAAGGGGAATTGATATGACAATGGACATCGCCTCAATGATGAAGCCAGACAATTCTGGCTCTGACAGCGCCTCGTCGGCCAAGCGCCTCGCCGAGGACATGGATACTTTCCTGACCTTGTTGACAACGCAGCTGCAAAATCAGGACCCGACCAATCCAATGGACAGCAAGGAAATGACCAACCAGCTGGTCCAATTCAGCCAGGTTGAGCAGCAAATTGCACAAAACCAAAATTTGGAGAAATTGGTGAGTTTGCAGGGTCAGAACGCCACCGCCAGTGCGGTCAGCTATATCGGCCGCATGGTGCAAGCACCGGGTAATACGACGGTCTTCGAAAATGGCAGCGCCAAGTTCGGCTACGAGCTGCCACAAAGTGCCGAGACCGTGACATTGATGGTCCGCGATAAAAGCGGCGTGGCGGTTTTTGAGACCACAGGCAAAACCTCTACAGGTCGCCATGAATTCACTTGGGATGGTCTTGATAACGGCGGTAACCCGCGGGTTGATGGGGAATATAGCCTACTGGTCACGGCAACCGCTGCCGACGGCACGCCGATTGAGGCAGCTGTTGATGCCACCGGCAAAGTAACAGGCGTCGAATCCGATCTGAATGGCCCAAAACTCATGATGGGCACCATCGCGGTCGAGATCGACAAAGTTTCAAAAATACTTGCAGCAAACGCTGCCTAAACGAATTCGGGATAATCCCCGCACTTAACAAACCGCCAACGTTGTTGGCAAAAACTGGAGGATCAAATGAGTATTTATGGTGGTATGTTCTCAGGCGTGTCGGCACTGAACGCACAAGCAACAGCTTTCGGGATCTTGTCCGATAACATCACAAACGTGAACACGGTTGGTTACAAAGGCTCGACAGCGAAATTTGGCACCTTGGTTTCCTCAAGCGGTGATACCGATACTTATCAGCCAGGTGGTGTAGTTTCCAAACCATTCACCAATCCGGAAAAACAGGGCTTGATGCAAAGCACAGGTTCAGCGACCGATTTGGCTATCCTTGGTAGCGGTTTCTTTGTCGTCAACAGCAGCGCTAAACCAACGGGTGAGACACCTTTTGCTCTGACGCGTGCTGGCTCATTTGTGCCTGATAGTAACGGCGATTTGCGCAACACTGCCGGTTATTATTTGCAGGGTTACGCACTCGACGCCGACGGCGGCCTCGCCAACGAGGACATCAAGGGCCTGACGGCCAGTTTGACAACCGTCAGCCTTGGTGGTTTGGCCTCCCAGGCACAGGCAACAACAAGCCTCGATATCGCCGCCAACTTGCCGGCGACGGCGGAAACAGGCTCTCAGTTATCAACCAATGTGGCCATTTATGACCGTCTCGGTGTTGAGCACCGCATGGCCGTCAATTGGACTAAGGGCGAAAACTTGAATGAATGGTCGGCGACCTTTGATCTGACACCCAATGCGGTTCTCTCAAATGCAGACTGGGCAGACGTCGACGTGAACGGCAATTTTAATACGGTTTTTGGTGGTTTTGCAAACGGTGTCGCCGACGGTGATTTAACGGGCTGGGACGTGACCACGGGGTCATTTCGGAATATTTTGGGCGAGGGTGTTACCGTCACCTTTACCGACAGTGGCGCGCTTGCATCCGTGCAAGGCAGCACCGATGCTGTTCTTCAAGGTGACCCAATCATCGGCGTTGGCGATGAAGGCGAACTGACCTTTAACTTTCCCGGATTTGGGGCCGATGCGGCCGTCTTTGATTTGCAAACTGTTGACGAAAATGGCGATCCCATTGCCGACCTTTTCCAAACAGGTGCAGGTCTCTCAGCTATCAAAATGAACTTTGGTCGCATCAACGAAACCAATGGATTGTCGCAAATTGCCGACGGCTACAACGTTTCGAAAATCAACCAGAATGGTTCTGGACCATCCTCACGTGCTGGCGTGCAGATTACCGATGGCGGTATCGTCACAGCAATTTTTGCGAATGGTGAATCAAAAGCCATTTATAAGCTGGCGATTGGCTCCGTGCCCTCACCAACCGAACTTGGCGTGCTCAACGGAAACGCCTATCTAGTTAGCTCCGCGTCAGGTGACCTTGTGTTGAACCAGTCCGGCGAAGGCGGTCTTGGCACCGTCCAAGCGGGCGCTTTGGAAAGTTCAACTATTGATATCTCAGAAGAATTTACCGATCTGATCATTACCCAGCGTGCCTATTCCGCAGCAACCAAGATTTTGACCACGGGTGATGAAATGCTTGATGAAATCATCCGCGTTAAACGCTAACGTAAAACGACATTTAAACGGGCCCCAGGCAGATGGTTTGGGGCCCTTTTTTCGCCCTTAAACGGCCTTCTGCGCGGCCCAAAATTACCAGTCGGCGGATGCCGCCTGAAAGCCGACAGGCGCGGCTTTGAGTGCTGCCTCGGCAAATGCTCCGGGGGATATAATCGCTTGTTATCTTTTATCTAATTAATATACACTATATAAGAGTCGGAATATTCTACATCTCAGTGTCTTAGGGCGCTATATTTGCCCGATTGCTGAAATCATGAATGCGCAGTGAAGCTGTGTCGGCATGACAAGTAAGATGGAGTGACCAGTCGATGCATCCGGTAATTGAACTCTTCCGTAAACTTGGTCCCGTTCGGGTTGCGGCCTTGGTTGGCACAGGGTTCGCGATCATTGGGTTTTTCATCTTTCTGGCGACTCGCATGTCCGGCGGCGGAATGGCGTTGCTGTACTCTGACCTCGACCCAAGCGATAGCGGCTCGATTATTAAAGAGCTTGATAAAAAGAATATCCCGTATCAAATCAAGGCTGGCGGCAGTCAAATTTTAGTCGCCTCTGAGGAAGTCTTGAACCTGCGCATGTCACTTGCGTCCAGCGGACTGCCTGGCGGCGGCTCCATGGGTTATGAATTATTCGATAAATCACAAGGTCTGGGCACCACAAACTTTGTGCAGAATATTAACCTGGTTCGTGCCTTAGAGGGCGAACTATCGCGCACCATCAGCTCGATTCGAGGGGTGAAAGGCGCGCGCGTGCATTTGGTTTTGCCGCGCCGGGAGCTTTTCAGTCGAGAAAAGCAGAAGCCAAGCGCTTCGGTTGTTCTTCAGTTGGTTGGCTCTAACCGCCTGGACCGTGAGCAAGTTTCAGCGGTTCAGCATTTGGTGGCGGCGGCAATCCCAGATCTTGACCCGGGCAGCATCGCGATTCTTGATAATCGCGGCAAATTACTGGCCCGTGGCCTGGGCGAAGATGAGACATCATCGGCCGCCTTGCAAACATCAAACGAGATGCGTCTGACTTACGAGAATAAGATGCAACGCTCGATCGAATTGCTGGTTCAACAGGTCGTTGGCTTAGACAAAGTTCGCGCCGAAGTCTCAGCAAAAATCAATTACGACAAGATCACCGAAAGCGCCGAACGCTACGACCCTGAAGGCCAGGTGACACGCTCAACCAATACCATCAGTGAAAATGAAGAAAGCTCGCAACCGGCGGATAATCAGGCTGTCTCTGTGCAGAACGAGTTGCCCGACGATCAGCAAGCTGCCGCCGCTGCCCCGGCCAACAATGACAGCCGCCGAAACCGCAGCGAAGAAGTTGTCAATTTTGAGGTATCAAGGACGGTCACAAACACGGTCAAGGAAACAGGCGAGATTGAGCGGCTATCGGTAGCCGTGCTGGTTGACGGCAATTATACCGAGCAGCAAGACGCACCGGCAAAGTACGAACCACGCAGCGCCGAACAGCTTGAGCAAATCGAAACCTTGGTGAAATCGGCCATTGGTTACGATGCCAATCGCGGCGATACGGTTGAAATCGTGAACATGCAATTCGCCAACATTAAGCCAATGGACATAGATGATGGGGGATCATTCCTAGGCCTGACCAAACAGGACATCATGCCGCTGGTTGAAATCATCGTTCTGGCGCTTGTTGGGGCGTTGTTGGTGCTGTTTGTGGTCCGGCCGATCCTCACCCGGCTTTTCGACGTGATGCCGAAGTCAGAGGGCAGTGCCGCCACCATTGGCCAGGACGCCGCCGCCTTGCAACAACTGTCCGGCCCTGATGCGATCGCCGCCGAACGCCTGCAAGAACGGGCCAGGAACCCCAGCCTGCTTGATCAAATGATTGACGTTAACGCGGTCGAAGATCAGATGCGAACCTCATCTGTGCAACAGGTCAGCGAGATCGTTAACTCACATCCTGAAGAGGCCGTCGCCATTGTTCGTAACTGGATCTATCAGGACCAACCGCGATGAACTTGGACGCTAACAGCAACCATCGACAGTCAGCCAGGAGTGCGCCGTGAGAGGGCGGAAGTTTTTATTTGATAATAACTTCGACGATAAAGTCGCCGACCACCTGAAAAAGGCATCTGCCGAGGGCGGCAATCAAGCGGCCGAGGAGGTTGTCGAGGCACCGCCGACCTTCTCTGCTGAGGAGCTGGAAAACGCCCGCAGCAGTGCCTATCAGCAAGGCCGCCAAGACGGTATGGCAGATGCCCTCAACGGGATCGAAAAACAAATTAGTCTAAGCTTGGATAATATCCTTAATCGCTTGCCGGCGGTGTTTGACGAACAAAAACAATACGCTCAGTCGTTACAGGACGATGCCTTAAAACTTTGCCAAGCCATCATGCATAAACTGGCCCCGGCACTTATCCAGTCGCGCGAAGCGGTGGAGGTGGAATATGTGGTCCGCGAGGCGTTTGGATTTTTGACCAATCAGCCAAAAGTCATCATCCGCGTTCCCGAAGCGGTTGAACCGCATCTGCGCGACAAAACCGATTTGATGGCAAGCCGGGTCGGTTATGAGGGCGAGGTCATGCTTGTGGGTGACCCCGAACTCGATACCACGGACTGCCGTATTTCGTGGTTCGCCGGCGCCGTTGAAAGCTCCCGCGCCGACACCTGGGCAGATATTGACGCGATTGTTAACCGTGCCCTTAGCAACGACATGCCGCCGGCCGACACCACAACAGACGTACCTGAACATGCGGTGGAAACACCGCAACCAAATGACACAGAGGCCACCTCAGACCTCTCCTAACCGAAGGTGATGACTATGTCCGATGAAACCGAAGTGCCGCTGGAAAACCTGGAACAGACGACAACCGGTGACGAAAATAGCGAGTTTGAAGAACTCATTGAGGAAGAAGCCGGCCAAATAACCGCCCAGGAATTAGAGGCTGTTTACGACATTCCGGTGCAAGTCTCGGCGGTCTTAGGCAAGTCCAGCATGCAAGTCTCGCAACTGCTTAAATTGGGCCGCGGTGCGGTTGTCGAACTTGACCGTAAGGTCGGTGAAGCAATCGACATCTATGTTAACAATCGCTTAATCGCGCGTGGTGAAGTGGTCATTGTCGATGAACGTCTTGGGGTGACAATGACGGAAATCATCAAATCTGATCGACCCGGCAATTAAGACCAAAATGCCTGTTGGAGCCTGGCCGGATGCTTGAACCCAAAAATGCCCCCTTCGCTGACGGTGCTGCCGACCAGCACCTTGAGCTGCCGGCAAGCGGTGTGCGCGTCGACTGGGCCTTGATCATCGGCATCGCAACCGCCTTTGCACTTGTTATTACCGCTTTGTCGATGAGCGGTTCGATCCGCTCCTTCTATAATTTGCCGGCTGTGATGATTGTCTTCATCGGCACCTTTGCGGTCACCATGATGTCGTTCAGCATGCGCGAAACCTTTGGGGCGATCGGGGTTATTTGGCGGACCTTGTTTCCCGGCCACCGAGCTCCGCGCAAAGCTGCTATGGTGATGCTGTCACTCGCTAGCCTGGCCCGCGCGCGTGGTATCTTGGCGCTTGATGGCGTGATCGACCAATTGCATCCCAACCCGCTTTTGCAACGCGCCATCGCAATGGCTGTTGATGGGGCCACGGCGGACGAAATTGAATCTGTGCTGAGCAATGAAATTGCCGCTGTCGGTGAACGCGATAATCGCAATGCCAATGTGATGCGCCGCGCCGCCGAAGTGGCGCCGGCTATGGGGTTGATTGGGACCTTAGTGGGGCTGATCCAAATGCTGGCCAATCTTGATGATCCCACAACCATTGGCCCGGCCATGGCGATTGCCCTGCTGACAACTTTTTATGGTGCTATTTTGGCCTATATGGTTTTTGCGCCGTTGGCGTCAAAATTGGAACGCAACGGCCGTGAAGATATGATCATGGCGAACATTCATACCCTGGGCGCGATGTCGATCGCCCGGCAAGAACATCCGCGGCGGTTGGAAACAATGCTCAACACCATATTGTCGCCCACCGATCGAATAGACTATTTTGATTAATGCTGCTTGATTCTAACTTTGGTCCGACACTTTATCCCGAGGGAACCTTAAAACCATGCGCCTTCTGATTGTTGGAACACTCGAAGGTCATATCAGCGCCGCAGGCCAGATCGCCATTGGCCGCGGTGCTAAGGTCAGCCATGTGGAAACCATCGATGCGGGGCTAACGGCCCTGCGTAATGGGCGTGGAGCCGATCTGGTGATGGTTGACGTGGGCCTGTCTGTGCCGCGGCTCCTGAAAGCGATGAAGGCTGAACATATCAATACACCTGTGGTCGCCTGCGGCATTCAATCTGATCCTGACGCCGCCGAAGCAGCGATCCGCGCCGGTGCCAAAGAATACATCCCGCTGCCGCCTGACGCAGAACTGATTGCTGCCGTCCTCGCCGCCGTCACCGAAGATCAAAGCTCGGTGGTTTTTGCCGACCCGGTGATGGCCAGCACCTTAAAATTAGCCGATCAAGTGGCGCCGTCAGATGCGAGTATTTTGATCACCGGGGAATCAGGTACCGGCAAGGAAGTTCTGGCCCGCTATATCCACGAAAAAAGCCGCCGAAACGGCAATGCATTTGTCTCTGTCAACTGCGCCGCCATCCCCGATAACCTGTTGGAATCGGAGTTATTCGGGCATGAGAAAGGGGCTTTTACGGGTGCTGTTGCACGCCGGATCGGTAAGTTCGAGGAGGCCAATGGCGGCACTTTGCTGTTAGATGAAATCAGCGAAATGGATATTCGCTTGCAAGCAAAATTGCTGCGCGCCATCCAGGAACGGGAAATTGATCGTGTTGGCGGCAGTCAGCCCGTGAAAGTTGATATCCGACTGCTGGCAACCTCTAACCGGGACCTTGAAAAACATGTCCGTGACGGTAACTTTCGCGAAGATCTCTATTTTCGCCTGAATGTGTTCAATCTACAGCTGCCGGCACTGCGCGAGCGGCCTGGCGATATTCCTGTCTTGGCAGCGTTTTTTGGCAAAAAATATGCCGAAGCCAATGGTCTCAGCGATCGCCCCATGACCGCCTCCGCCCTGGCCCGCCTGACCGAGCATCACTGGCGCGGAAATGTGCGTGAACTGGAAAATACAATGCACCGGGCGGTCCTGCTGGCATCGGCAAAGGAAATCGACAGCGATGCCATTCTGTTGACCGGCGAGGGCATGAGCCCGTTAATTGGCGGTGCCGTCACGGCGGCGCCGGCGGCGCCACCTGGCCAACAAGCGCCAACAGCAAGCGCCCCAAGCAGTGCTGCAGGTGATGCCGACGGCGGGCAATCTTTGGTTGGCCGAACCGTTGCCGATGTCGAGCGTGACCTTATCATTGATACCCTTGAACACTGCTTGGGCAACCGTACCCATGCTGCAAATATCTTAGGAATTTCGATCCGAACACTGCGCAACAAACTGAAAATTTATAATGATGAAGGCGTTGCCGTTCCCACGTTGGGCGATGGCGAGCGCAACGGTCTTTAAACCCGCACACGGCGTATTTTAAACCCAAGTCATTTTAGCTCTCGGGACGTTTATGACGGATACATCTAATCAGGTACCAGATCCGGGTAGCGGGGATAAAAATACGCCGGCAGGGAGTCTTGACGGCGGGGCACTGTTTGCGCAGATAAAATCAGTCCTGGCGAAAGGTGATATCGCCTTAGCGCTTGGGGTTGTTGCGATTCTGGCGATTTTGATCCTGCCGATGCCGACCTGGCTTCTGGATGTCAGCCTGGGCATATCGATCACCATTTCGATTTTGATTTTGATGACGGTGTTGTTCATCCACCGGGCGCTTGATTTTAACTCCTTCCCGACCGTTTTGCTGATCGCAACCATGCTGCGGCTGTCCTTAAACTTGGCCTCGACGCGGCTGATTTTAGCTGATGGACATTCCGGCACCGATGCCGCTGGTCAGGTGATCAAAGCTTTTGGTGAATTCATGATGAGCGGTAACCCGGTCATCGGCGTGATTGTTTTTGCGATCCTGGTGATCGTCAATTTCATCGTTATCACCAAAGGTTCCGGGCGGATTGCCGAGGTCTCGGCCCGGTTTAGCTTGGACGCCATGCCCGGCAAGCAAATGGCCATTGATGCCGATCTATCGTCCGGCATCATTAGCGAGAATGAGGCCCGCGAACGGCGCGAGGAGTTAACGCAAGAAAGTTCATTCTTCGGCTCCATGGACGGGGCCTCAAAATTTGTCCGCGGGGACGCCATTGCGGGCCTGCTGATCACCATCATCAATGTCATTGGCGGCATTATCATTGGCATGGCACAAAATGACCTCAGTTTCGCCGATGCCGCCTCGACCTACACGGTGTTAACTGCAGGCGACGGCCTTGTCAGCCAAATCCCGGCACTGATCGTCTCCACCGCCGCCGGCCTGCTGGTCACCAAAAGCGGCACCAACGGCAGCGCCGACAAAGCTGTCTTTAGCCAGCTTGGCGGCTATCCTCAAGCACTTGGGATCAGTTCCGGGTTAATGGTTATCATGGCCTTGCTGCCGGGCATCCCAACGTTTATTTTCTTGGCATTGGCAGGCCTCACCGGCGGAGGCGCATGGTTGCTGACACGCTCCCAGAAACAAGCCGAAGCCGTCGCCTTGCTACGCGACGAGGCGGAGGCCGCAGGGCCGCCGGTCGAGGAACCGATTTCCTCGATCTTGAATATCGACCTGGTCCGCTTAGAACTTGGCTACGGACTTTTGCCATTGATCAATGAGATCAGCGAAGGTCAAAAAATAACCGATCAAATCAAATCGCTGCGCCGGCAAATGGCCACCGAGAGCGGCTTCATCATGCCGCAAGTCCGGATCCAAGATAATCTGCAGCTTGATGCCAATCTGTATGTCATCAGGGTGAAGGAAATCGAAGTCGGGCGCGGCGAATTGCAACCAAGCCGGCTGATGGCGATGAACCCGACCGGTGAAAGTGTTGATCTGCCCGGCACCGACACCCGCGAGCCGACCTTCAATTTGCCGGCCACCTGGATTGCACCGGACGCCCGCGAAGAAGCTGTGTTCAGAGGCTACACGGTAGTTGATCCATCAACTGTGATTATTACCCATCTGGCGGAAACCATCCGCGACAACATGCATGAGCTGCTGTCCTATGGGGAAACACAAAACCTATTGGATGAGCTGCCGGAAAATCACCAAAAACTTGTTGGCGACGTTATCCCGTCACAGCTCACCGTCAGCGCCTTGCAACGGGTGTTGCAAAACCTGCTGATCGAGCGCGTTTCCATCCGCGATCTGCCGACCATTCTTGAAGGTGTCGCCGAAGCCGCCAGTTACAGCCGCAACGTCACCGTCATTACCGAGCATGTGCGCACCCGTTTGGCCCGCCAAATTAGCGAAGCCAGCAGTGATTCCAACGGCGTCATCCCGCTGGTTACCTTATCCGGTGAATGGGAACAGGCGTTTGCGGAATCGATTATCGGGCAAGGCGATGATAAACAACTGGCAATGCCGCCAAGCAAGCTACAAGAATTCATCGCTGCGATTCGCGAACTTTTTGACACATTGGCACGCAGCGGCGAAATTCCCGTCATCTTAACGTCACCGGCGATCCGCCCCTATGTGCGCTCAATCGTCGAGCGATTTCATCCACAAACCATCGTCATGTCGCAGAACGAGATCCATGCAAAAGCAAAAATCCGTACCTTGGGTCAAATTTAAGGACGCAGAAAGGCTTCGAATATGCGTCTAAAGACCTTTACCGCACCATCCATGGGCGAAGCTATGGCACAGGTCAAACTGCACTTTGGCCCTGATGCAATCATCGTCTCCACGCGCACCGATGACGACGGCGTCGGGGTGCGCATTACAGCCGCCCATGATCACCGTGACAGCGACCAGGACTATCCGGCACCGGAGCCGCAAGCACAGTCAGGCCGCGACCCGCTTGATATCATTAGCGAAGCGCTTGCTTACCATAACGTGCCGGCCGATTTGGCCGACCGTTTGGTTGACGCGGCGGCGGAAAGCCCCGGCGACAAGGCGACGCTCAAATTGACGGTGGCCGTCAATCGGGTTTTTAAATTTGACGGTACGGATCGCCAACAACCGCTGACGCCGCAATTGATGGTCGGCTTACCTGGTGCCGGCAAGACAGTCGCGGTCGCAAAGCTGGCAACCGATGCGGTTGTTAATCACCAGGCGTTGACGGTCATAACCACCGATAGCATTCGCGCCGGCGGCTATGAACAGCTGGCGGCGTTTACCAATATCCTCGACCTTGATTTGCTGCGTGCCGACGACCCCGACAGCTTGAAAGCTGCCGTGATCGCCGCCGGTCAGGGCAAATGCTTGATCGATAGTGCCGGCGCCAATCCGTTTGATAGCCAGGAGTTTGAACGTCAACATCGGTTGATCCAAGCGATCGATTGCGCACCCTGCTTGGTCATGGCCGCCGGCGGTGATACCGGTGAAGCAGCTGAAATGGCTGAAGCCTTTGCCGCCATGGGTGCGGTGCGTTTGATCGCGACCCGACTTGATATCGCCCGCCGCATCGGCGCGATTTTGGTCGCCGCCGACACCGGCAATCTGATCCTCGATGGATTTTCTGCAACGGCCAATGTTGCAAGCCCACCGCAACGGTTCAACGCGATCTCCTTGGCACGCATCTTGCTTCCTCAGAATGAAAGTGAACTTTCACAAGAAAGCCCCTCATGGGCAACGATAAATTCTCAAAACGCCGTGGCTTAATTTGCCCACGAAAAGGACCACTTAATGATGACCACCCCCGTGACAAGCCCAGGCGCCGCAAGCCACTCAGAACAGCGTGGTAAAAAGCTGATCGCTGTCGCCTCAGGAAAAGGCGGCGTTGGCAAAACCTGGTTTTCCATTACCTTGGCGCATAGCTTGTCACAGCAGCGTCAAAAAACCTTACTTTTTGATGCCGATCTTGGGCTTGCCAATATCGACATCCAACTTGGTTTGATGCCCCAACGCGATCTTGGCGGTGTTATTGACGGCCGGCTATCGTTAAACCAAGCGAAGGTTCGCCTGCAAGATTATGATTTTGATATTATCGCCGGCCGGTCCGGTGCCGCCGCCTTGTCCGCCTTAGCCCCCAATCGACTGTTATCCCTCGGTATGGATTTGCTGAAACTGTCGGAAAACTATGATCACACCATCATGGACCTGGGTGCCGGGATTGACCGCACGGTCCGGCTGATGGCGAACCGCGCCGGCAAGGTTCTGGTGTTGACGACGCCGGAGCCGACCGCCCTCACCGATGCCTATGCGTTTATTAAAGTGACGGCGCAGAATGATCCGAATGCCGATCTGCGCATTGTCGTTAATCAAGCCGAGTCCCGAAGCGAAGGCCAACGCACCTATGAAACATTGCGCAAAGCCGCCGAAAGCTTTTTAGGCATCACACCTGCTTTAGCCGGCATCATCCGCCGTGATCGAAAGGTGCCGGACAGTATTCGCGCTCAGATACCGTTTCTCACCCGGCATCCCGGCAGCGATGCCGCCCAAGATGTTGCCGCCCTGGTCAACGGGCTATTGCGATCACCGTCATAGTGCTGTTATGACAGCCGGATTTCGGTCTTAAAGGGTCCGTTTGCGGCGATTTTGCTGTTGCGCAATTTCATCCAAAACACTTTGTTCAAGACGTTTTGCATCTAAGCGTTCGCGCTCTGCCTGACGCGCTGCAGTGAGCTCAAACTTTTTCAAATCTGCAAAAGCGATTGCCACCGCCGCACGCACGGCATCCACATGAAATGCCGCATCCTGATAGTCGTCCTTTAGCTTTTGGCGGCGTACAATTGCGGCCTGCGCAAAATTAGCATAGGCAAAATTTGCCTCCATTGATTTGCCAATGACTTCTTGCTCGGCACGAATTTCTGCTTCTAAGGCTCGGCTGGCGGCAGCAATCCGCTCGACCTCAGCTTCCGCTTCCGCTAAGCGGCGTCTTTTCTCGTCGAGTTCCTGCTCATGCAGGCGGATCAAGCTATCTAATTTTGACATCTACCGGCGACCCTTAAAGATCAGCGTCCGTGTTTGCCGTATTGCCCGCAGCGGCTTCCTCCGGAGCCGGATTTGCCGGCTCATTCACCGCCATTTCCGGCGCCGATTCTCTTATCGTTTCTGGCATCGCTTCTGGCATCGCTTCCGCCGCCACTGCGTCTACATCGCGGTTCCCGGCAACTGTGTCATTGAGGATTTCCGCCAATGTTTCATAGCAGTGGGCAAGCGCCGCAAACTCCTCCTTATCCTGCGATAAAAAGGCCTCCAGCGCAGGTTGATAGCGGATTGCCGCATCGACTTCAGGATCACTGCCTTGGCGATAGGCCCCCAAGCGAATCATATCGGCCATATCTTCATAGCTGGCCAACAAGCGCCGCGCCCGTTGGACCAAATTGTTTTCTTCTTCGGTGTTACAATCAGGCATCATGCGCGAGACACTGCCAAGCACATTGATCGCAGGATAGCGGCCACGGTCGGCGATCGCCCGTGCCAAAACAATATGACCATCGAGGATACCACGAACAGCATCGGAAATAGGCTCATTATGGTCATCGCCTTCAACCAAGACCGTAAACAGGCCGGTGATTGAGCCTTGCCCGACCACACCTGGGCCGGCGCGTTCCAGTAATTTTGGTAACTCGGCGAACACTGTTGGGGTATAGCCTTTTGACGCCGGCGGCTCTCCCGAGGCCAGGCCAATTTCTCGCTGTGCCATGGCAAACCGTGTCACACTGTCCATCATGCACAGCACGTCTTTGCCCTGGTCACGAAAAAACTCTGAAATCGAGAGGGTCAAATAGGCTGCTTGCCGCCGCATCAGCGGTGATTCATCCGACGTCGCAACCACCACAACACTGCGCGCCAAGCCCTCCTCTCCCAAGTTTTCTTGGATAAACTCCTGCACCTCACGGCCTCGTTCACCAACCAAGCCAATGACACTGACATCAGCTTCGGTAAATTTCGCCAGCATCGACATCAAAATCGATTTACCAACACCGGAGCCGGCGAAAATCCCCATCCGCTGCCCCTGGCAAAGCGATAAAAAGGTATTTAAGGCGCGCACACCAACATCAATTTTTTCACCAATGCGATCGCGTAAATGCGGTTTCGGCGGTTGCCCCCGGAAGGGATAGCCGCGCACACCCGGAACCAATGGTCCTTTGCCGTCCACAGGCTCACCGAGGGCGTTAACGACCCGGCCAAGCCACGCATTGTCAGGATAGATCACAGGCTCTGCGTCGGAAATCTCGGCACGACTGCCAATACCAATGCCCTCCAGGGCACCAAATGGCATGGCTTGAACACGGCCATCTTTAAAGCCGACAACTTCGCAGCTGATGCGGGTCTGGCCACGTGCTTCAAGGAAAATCCGATCACCAATCGACAAGGCCCGCTCAACGCCGCCAATTTCCACCATCATCCCAAGTACGCCGGTAACCCGGCCGTAAAGTCGAAAGGCAGAAATTTGGTCAATCTCGGCGGCAGCATAATGCAGCGGTGAGGCCATCACGGATCCTAGCTATGATCGTCGATGGCCTCAATATAGCACATTTAGCAGATTCGTCCGATTTATCGTCTCCAGAACGGCTTATGCAGCTCATCCAGAGCTTGGTTTTGATCCAATTCGATATCGGCTAAAAGATGCTTATCCATCCGCAGCAATTGTTGACGGAATATCTGCCGTCGCCGCCAAAGCAGCAAAGTTGTCACGAATACACTGAAAAGTCGTAAAGCTTTGCTGCCCCATGGCAAATTTTTGCACTGGATGTCACAAGGGTTTGATTGCAAATCACTGGCGATATAGACGTGTCCCATATTCTATTCCTTTCCAATCAAAGCCGTTGCCAAATCTCGAAACATCGGATGGGCGCAGGACATTATTTCTATCATTGATTTTATTTTGGCTTTCCAATACTCATTTAACAGCGACCTTTTTTCATCCCAATCATAAGAAAAAATAATCGGAGAAAAGTGGATGCGGCGACTGCCCCCTTGAATGCCTTGAAGGCTTTCGAAGCTGCCGGGCGACACCTGAGTTTCACGCGTGCCGCCGACGAGTTGTTCGTCACCCAAGCAGCCGTGAGCCATCAAATTAAAGCCCTTGAGGAATGGCTTCGAGTCAGCTTATTTCGACGCCAGAATCGGGACCTATTGCTGACCGATATCGGCCAAGCCTATCTGCCGCCTTTAAGCCGCGCTTTTAACGGCATTGATACGGCAACACAGCGCTTGGCACAGCAGGATCAGGCCGGCATTTTAAACATCAGCGTTCTTGGTAGTTTTGCGGCCAAATGGTTGGTCCCGCGGCTGGGTCATTTTACCGACAGCCACCCCGATATCACAGTCCGCATTTTGGCTGAGGATTCCCTGGTCGATTTCAACCAAGAGGATGTTGACTTAGCAATCCGCTACAGCCGTGAGCCGGCCAGTAACCTGCATGCCGAACGGATTTTAACCGAAGAATTTTTTGTGGTTTGCAGCCCTGATCTGCCAACCGGTGATACGCCGCTTAATTCGCCTGAAGATTTGCGCCATCACACCCTGCTGCATGATCAAATGCGGGAGGATTGGCAAATGTGGTTAGAGCATGCCGGGGTGCAGGTGGCCCCCCACCGAAGCGTCGGCTTCTCGCATTCGAATATGGTTTTAGATGCAGCCGTCGATGGTCTTGGTGTTGCGCTTGGACGCAGTATTTTGGTTGCCGACGACATCGCTGCGGGCCGCTTGATCAAACCGTTCGATCTGAGCCTGCGGGCGGAATTTGCATATTTCCTAGTATGCCCCCAAAAGCCATATCCAGCGGCGCAAGGTGCAGGTTTTTCGTGATTGGATTTTCAAACGTGTGTCCCAGGACAATCACCGTCTTCGAAAAAATCAGAACCCGCCCTGCGTAACTTAGCGGCGGCGCAGAACATAGACCTCTGCACCAAGATCTTGTTCCGGCAAATGCGGACCGTATTCGTTGAAAATGATCTCTGCCTCACCGGCAGCTGCAATCTGATCGAGCGCCGCAGTGTAGCTTGACACGGCCAGGCAGTGATCATTGAGCGAAAATACAAAACATCCACCTGCCGGCAAACCGGCAATCGCGGCCCCTAAGAGCGACGCCGGAGCGTGGTTTGGACTAAAGATGCCGACTGCCGCAAGATGCTCATAAGCCCCAGGTTTTGCAGGTAAACCGGCATCCAGATTGGCCGCAATCAAACACCGATAAAGGCCCCTTTTAGCAGCCGCCTGACGCAGCATTTCGGTTGAAAAATCAGTGCCGTCGATGGTTGTAAAGCCAACCTCTCGAAAGGCCATTCCCGAAAGCCCCGTGCCACATCCAAGATCAAGCAAGGGTGCCGTCAAGTCATCCACATGGGCCGCCAGCGCTTCGGCGCAGCGTGTCGGCGTGATATAGCCATTTTCAGCCACCACGGTTTCATAGTCGGCAGCCTAGTCTTGATACAGTGCATGCGCCCCGGCACGGCTGGTTACCTTGTAAACGCGCTGTAAAAAATCTTTTTGCTCACGCATCTCGCTTCTGCCACCTACCATTGTTTTATAATGAAAAATAACAATCTATCACAGAATCCTAAGAGATGAAAAAACGGCCCAGATCAATGACCTGGGCCGCAGCGCAAAATACCTAACAAAAACCTCGGCGTTAACGGCCTTTGAAAACCGGGGTGCGCTTTTCCACAAACGCTTGCGCGGCGTCTTTATGGTCTTCCGTTAAGCCGGTATGGACATGATGGGTCACCTCCATATCCAAACATTCCGTCATTTCCCTGGCGACCGCACGGTTCAAGTTTTCTTTCATATAGCGGTAGGCAATCGGTGGACCATCTGCCAAACGCCGCGCCAGGGCCATCGCCTCTGTTTGCAGATCATCGCCGGCAACAACCTTGTTGACCAACCCCAGCGCTAAGGCTTCAGGGGCCGACACACGGTCTGATAACAAGTACAGCTCACGGGCTTTGGCCGCCCCAATGAGGCGGGTAAGGAAAAATGTTCCGCCATAGTCACCACTAAAGCCAACACGCGCAAAAGCGGTGGTTAAAAACGCCTTTTCAGAGGCGATCCTGAGATCACAGGAAAGGGCCAAAGAAAAGCCGGCACCGGCAGCTGCACCCGGTAACGCGGCAATGGTCGGTTTCGGCATTTCATACAACTTACCGGCGGTTGCCCGCTGGCTCAGCCGCTGCTTATGGATCTTATAATCAACGTCAACCGGCTCACCTTCGCTTGCCGCCATACGTTTGACATCACCGCCGGCACAAAAGGCGTTGCCGGCTCCGGTCAACACAATCACCCGGACCGCTGGATCCGTTTCCGCTTGGGCCAAACAATCAGCCATCGCAGCAAGCATTTCTGCCGATAAGGCGTTACGGCGATCCGGCCGGTTCATGGTCAGGGTAAGAACCCCATCATCCAGAACCGCGGCCAGATCTTCGGTCCCGGTTTGATAACTAGATTGCATTTTCATGCCTCCGTTCGGTGTTTTAAGCCATGCCCATGCGGGCACGGGCGGCGTCATATTGGCGGCCAAGTTCAGCCACACGGTTGGCGGCCGGAACAATTTCTTTGACTGCCCCAATCCCTTGACCGGAACCCCAAATTTCTTTCCACGCTTTCGGTTTAGAGGTGCCGTCAGAGCCAAATTTCATCTGTGACGGATCACTGATCGGTAAGTCATCAGGATCAAGCCCAGCGGCCTCAATCGAGCGCTTCAAGTAATTGCCATGAACCCCGGTAAACAGATTGCTGTACACAATGTCAGAGGCACCACCGTCAACGATCATCTGTTTGTACGCGGCGGCGGCATTGGCTTCTTCGGTGGCGATGAAAGGCGAGCCGATATAGGCCAGATCAGCGCCCATCGCCTGAGCCGCAAGGATCGCATTGCCATTGGCAATGGAACCTGACAGCAACAACGGCCCATCAAACCAAGTGCGAATTTCTTGGATCAGGGCAAACGGTGACAGCGTACCTGCATGGCCGCCGGCACCGGCGGCAACGGCAACCAAGCCGTCAGCGCCTTTTTGAATTGCCTTCCGGGCAAACCAATCATTGATGATGTCATGGAGAACAATGCCGCCATAGCCATGGATCATTTCGTTCAATTCTTCACGGGCGCCAAGCGATGTGATGATGATGGGCACTTTATGCTTCACGCACAGCTCAACATCCTCCCACAACCGATCATTGGAGCGGTGCACGATCTGGTTGACCGCATACGGCGCTGCCGGTTTATCAGGGTTGGCCTGGTTATACCTGTCCAGTTCCTCATTGATCCGTGTCAGCCATTGATCGAGCATTTCAATCGGCCGGGCGTTCAAGGATGGAAAAGAGCCAACAATTCCAGCTTTGCACTCGGCTATGACCAAATCAGGATTAGAAATAATAAACAGCGGCGCGGCGACAACAGGCACTCGCAAGCTGTCAAAAATCGGCGGCAAACTCATGATAATTTCCTATGGCAGCTGAAAAAACAAAGCAATCGATGATAACAGCAAAAACCCACATGCAGTGGTAATGGCCCAGTATAAATATTCGTAAAGCCTAGTGCGTTCAGCAGATCAACGCAACCACCGGGCTAGGGCAATGCGCTCGATTGATATCGGGCGGACGCTAACCAGTCGGGATTAATCTCGACCCCCCATCCGGGTGCTTGTGGAATTTGGACATGACCATCACGGACAACAAGCGCCGGTTGGAACAGCTGATCTTACCACGGATAATAATCCAAGCCTTCGATTGAAAATTCAACATAGGGCCCAGCTGCCGGAATCGCGCCCATCAAATGAAGGGTAAAGACGGTCACCAGCGATAAGTTGGCGGCATGCGGGGTACAGGCGATGCCGGCCTGCTGCGCCAGGTCGGCAACCCGCAAGGTGCGACTGATGCCACCCAGATAGCAAATGTCCGGTTGCAGAATATTCACCGCCCCCATGGCCACGATCCGCCGCCAGGTTGCCAAGTCACAATCTTGCTCACCGCCTGCGACATCAATCTGCAGGCTGTCCGTGACCTGCTTAATCCAGTCCAGCTCCCAATAGGGGCACGGTTCCTCAAAATGGCAAAACCCGTGATCTTCCAACAAGCGGCCAACGGCGATAGCCTTTGCCGGCGTGTAACAGCAATTGGCGTCGGCAAGCAGATCAATCTGCGTCCCAAGCAGTTGACGGACGGTCGGCACAATGGCTTCGGTTCGACCAGGGGTTTCGTCTTGATCGTGACCAAATTCGCTGCCAACGCGAATTTTAAAAGCTGAATAGCCATGAATATCCCGCAGGCGCACTAACCGATCGGCTTCATCGGCGGCAGAAATATCTCGGCGCATGCTGGAGCCATAGACACGCACCGGGCGCGGTTGACCGCCAAGCAGTTCACAGACGGTTTTGCCTGCTCGCTTGCCTGCCAAATCCCACAGCGCGGTATCGACCCCTGCCATTGCTCGCCGCAGATATGAACCTGGAAACTTGTGCTCGCGATTGGCAACCCGGTCGACCAAGCCGGAAATATCACTGCCATCCCGGCCAAGGGCATGGGGTGCGACTTGGCGGTGCAGGACCTGCGCTGAAATATCCGCATTATAGGTCGATACCTGGCCCCAACCTTGGCCGCCATCGGCTGTGGTAATGCGCACAAAACCGACGAATTCCTTGGCAAAAGTCTCGATCCGGGTGATCTGCGCAGCAGTATCAAAATCAGCGCCGGCGATCATGATATCGCTCACAGTTGCGGCCCATCGCTGCCGGCCGGTTACCCAATGGACAGCTTTGGCACGGTGGCCAAGCTGGCCGGCTCGCGTGGCGGACGCAGCGCCTCTAAACCAAAATTTTCAGGAAAGCGGGTTGTCAGCGCCCACAGATGATCACCGTAGAGAAAAGGCGCAAACGCAGCAGCCGTCGGCGGCGATCCCGGCAACGGTGCAATCCGCGTGCTTGGCCGCGGCTCAAAGAAAAACGGCACGGAAAAGCGTTCTTGGCCGCGGCTGAGCACACGGTGGCGGGTGGCCTTAATCCGGCCCCCTGTCCACAGTTCCATAAAGCCGCCAAAATTGACCACAAAACCATCGTCATGCACCGGCACATCAAGCCAATTGCCCTGATGGTCGGCTGCTTGCAACCCCCCAACACCACATTGTGCCAACACCGTCAGCAAGCCGCTGTCCACATGCGGGCGGGTGGTCTGTTCCACCGCTTTGCCGGCAATCTCGATGAACCGGCCAGGGTCATTTTCGGTGGATTGATGGGTCTGTTCCGGTGCCGGGTAGTGCAGCAATCGCAAGGTTGAAATGCCGTCTTGAAAGGCGTCTCGAAAAATCCGTACATCAATGCCGAGGCTGCGCGACAGGGAGTCTAAAATTTGAAAGCCAATGCTTTCCATCGCTGCAAAATAAGCTTTCGCGGTCACCAACCAATTGTCCGGCACCAGCTGCGGTGAGGGCATTGGTGTCGGCTCACACAGAACATCATCGGTCCCGTCAGTTGTCAGTGGCCGCAGAATATCTGGGCCAAGCTCGAAACCTTCGCGGTTGCCGGCAATACTTGAGGATAATGGAAACCAGTCGCGGTAAAGATGCCTGTTCTCGGCCGCGAAATTACGTTTCCAAAGCGACCGCTGCCGGCTTGGCGGAATCTCGAACAGCCGCAGCAATAGGCGCCGATCGGCATCATTTGCCCGAAGCTCCGGCGGCTGACCCCGCACGATCATGAAGCCAATCTCGAACGCTGCATGCGCCAGCGCTGCATCTGCTTGATCACGGGCGGCACTTGGGCCGGCAAATAACGCCGCGATATTGATCAGCGGGATCACGCTCATGCCGATCCCTCAGATGGCCGTATGCTGGCCGTCAAGAAACTGCTGGCGCAGAGCAAATTTTTGCACTTTGCCTGACCCTGTCAGCGGGAAGCTGGTCACTTGAAACCACATTTTTGGGGTTTTTTGCGGTGACAAATGCTGCCGGCAAAAGCCGCGCAATGCGCCTGAGTCAAGGACTTGGCCGTCTTCCATGCGCACAAAGCAGGCGACAATCTCGCCCCAACGCGGATCTGGCAAGCCGACAACCGCAACCTCGGCCACATCAGGATGCTCAAGCAAGCTATTTTCAATTTCAGCGGGGAAAAGATTCTCGCCACCGCGAATGATCATCTCTCTTACCCGGCCCGTAATGCGCACATAGCCACGCGCGTCAATTGTTCCCAAATCACCTGTGTGCAACCAACCTTCGGCGTCAATGGTCTCAGCCGTCGCCGCCGGGTTGTTGTGATATTCGATCATATTGCAATAGCCGCGGACACAAATCTCTCCCACGGTATCAACCGGCACCACGCGGTTGCTTGCCGGGTCACGCACCGAGACAGCTGTTTGCGGAACCACCTGACCAATGGTGTGACAAAGATCGTCAATATGATCATTGGCGTGATGCTGGGTGATAATCGGTGAGCATTCGGTTTGCCCATAGACCGTTTCATAACCGCATTTAAACCCGGCCATCGCCGCCCGAACCAACTCCGGCGCAACCATTGAGCCGCCGGAAAGGATCATTTCCATCGAGGAGATATCTTTTGGGTCGGCCGACTGTGCTTCCAAAAGCCCCACAAGCATGGTCGGCACCGCAATAAAGCCGGTCACTTTTTCCTGCTCGATCAGCCGAATGATGGCGCCTGGATCGAATAATTTGACCACCATCATGGTGCAGCCAGCATGCAAACAGCCCAGCGTCAGCATGCCACAGCCGCTGGTATGGAACATCGGCATAAAATTCGCCCACAGCGAGTCCTGATGGGTCCCTGCCCGACTGGTTGATAAGCGGGCGTTATTGGTCAGTCCGCGGTGTGACAGAACCGCCCCTTTGGGAAATCCTGTGGTGCCGGAGGTATATTGAATTTGCGCGGCATCGCCGGCTGTCACCACCGGCAAATCTGCTGCCCGCGAGCCCTGCCGAAACAACGCCTCGTGATCCTCCAAATCAACGCTTTCACGCAGCGCCGTTAGCCCGGAGACGGCCTCAGCCGCGATCTCCGCCATCGGATTACCGCGAAAATCATTCACCAAGAATAACCCCACGGACCCGGAATATTCCAGCACATAACGTAATTCTTGCGATTGATAGGATGGATTGGCGGTGACCAAGACCAGCCCTGCCAGGGCGCAGGCATATTCCATCAGGACCCATTCCGGAATATTTGGCGCCCACACAGTCACCCGCTCGCCTGGGGCATATCGACTGGCCAAGGCTTTGGCCAAGCGTTCACTATCGTCTAACAATTGCCGATAGGTCCAAATACGATCAATCTCGCCGTATAAATTACTTTCGATAATCGCCCGCGCGTCGGCCCGGTCTTTGGCCCGTTGGCGCAGCAGGTCGCCGACTGTGGTTTCCTGAACCTTATCGTCAGTCTGCGCCTCAATCAGAGATTGCGAGAGTTTCAGTTGATACATCGCCAGCACCTCAATTTGCCTGCCTGGGGCAAGGACATTGCCTTGCGCTTTGTAGATCTTGTAGTTTGATCTCTGGATAGGATTGAACACGGTGATTTGGTCAGATGTCAAAGGTCCTTTACACAAAAACCGGGCGCATAGCGCGGATCACCCTGAATCGCCCTGACGTTTTCAATGCGATTGATGATGCGGTGCCGGCCTTATTATCGGCTGCCGTCGCCGAAGCGAATGGCGATGATGACGTGCATGTGATTATTTTGGCCGGCGAAGGGCCCGCCTTCTGTGCTGGTTATGACCTGACATTTTATGCCGGCGGTGCCGGCAGCGACGCCGTGAGTCAAGAAATGCCCTGGGATCCGCTGAAAGACTATGCCTTCATCAGCCGTAATACCGAGCATTTCATGTCGCTTTGGCGGTCGGCTAAGCCGGTTATTTGCAAACTGCACGGCCCGGCAGTGGCCGGAGGTTCTGATATTGCGCTCTGTTGTGATCTGGTGATTGCCGCCGAAACCGCCAGTATTGGCTATATGCCGGCGCGAGTCTGGGGGTCGCCCACAACCGCCATGTGGGTGTATCGGCTTGGTCCCGAACAGGCGAAAAGAATGCTGCTCACGGGCGATAAAATTGACGGCCGCGAGGCCGCCCGAATTGGCTTGGTTTTAGAAGCCGTGCCGGCCGCTGATCTCGATGATCGTGTTGAGGCTTTGGCGGCACGGATGGCAACCGTGCCGATTAATCAGCTGACCATGCAAAAGATGATCATCAACCAAGCCATTGAAGCCATGGGCCTGGCGCAAACTCAGCGTCTTGCCACCATCATGGATGGCATCGCCCGACATTCGCCGGAAGGCATGGCGTTTAAGCAGCGCTCGGAAACTGTCGGCTGGAAGCAAGCTGTCGTTGAGCGTGATCACGGCACCTATGATTGGACCAAAGATAGCCCCATTGATGAGGCAACCTAGGACACCGGATGCGGTCATTCGGGTTGTGTCGGCATTTTCAAAATAAGGGATAAGGGTATGCAATTTGTCACCATCGAGAAACATGATCGGATTGCGATTGTCCGCTTTGACCGCGGCATCGCCGCCAACCCAATGTCCCAGCAATTGCTGCGTGAGTTAACCGAGGCGGCCCACAGTTTTGACCATGACAGCCATACCTCGGCAGTCATTTTAACAGGCCGTAGCGACCACTTTTCGATGGGCGCAGATTTGAAAGACCCGCAAACCGCCGCCCTGCGCGAGGCAGGGCTTGCTGAGCGACGCCTGGGCATGATGGCCGGGATGCGCATGTGCCGGGCCTGGGAAGAAATCCAAGCGCTGACCATCGCGGCAATTGAAGGTTGGTGTGTCGGTGGCGGCGTCGCCCTTGCGGTGGCCACCGATTTACGCATCCTTGGGGCCAGCGCCGGCATGTATGTTCCGGAAATTGAGCGGGGCATGAATATGAGCTGGGGGTCGGTGCCCCGGATTACCAATTTGGTCGGCCCGGCACGGGCCAAAAGGATCGTCATTTTGGCCGAAAAAATCATGGCCGAACGGGCCGTCGATTGGGGTTTCGCCGATGAGACCGTGGCTGATGGTGAGGCGGTCACGGCAGCCTTGGCCATGGCCGAGCGGGCCGCAGCCCTGCCACCGGTCGCCTTGCGCATGTGCAAGCAAGACATCAACGCCTATGCCAATGCCCTCGCCTCGGTTGCCAGCCATAGCGATTTTGACCAATTTGCATTGGCCCAAACCGGCGGTGACTTTCAGGAAGGCGTGTCGGCCTTTTTAGAAAAACGACAGCCCCGTTACAGCGGTGCCTAGACCGGTAACCAAAGACTTGATTTTTCGCCCTTAAGCTGAATATCCTGATGCTGTCTTTCGCAACGGTGGCATCGTGAATGAAATGGCAAATACCCTAGCAGACGATTATCGACGTGATGGTTTTGTGTTTCCCGTCGATGTGCTCTCGGCAACAGATGCGCAGCAGCTTCGCGCCGATCTTGAGGCAGCCGAAAACCAATTGCGTGATCAGCCTCAAAAACTTGCCTTGCTGCGCGCCTATCCAGACCGGTTGCTGCCAAGTTTTGACACGCTGATCCGACATCCCATTCTACAGGCCCATGTCAGCCAAATTCTTGGTGAGGATTTGATGGTTTGGAGTGCCGGACTTTTCATCAAAGAGGCACAGACGCCACATATCGTCACCTGGCACCAAGACCTGACCTATTGGGGCCTGGATGATGCCGATGAGGTGACCGCCTGGGTTGCCCTCTCGGCGGCCAATTTAGACAGTGGTTGCATGCGGTTCGTTCCAGGTAGCCATCACGTCCGGCAAGTCCCGCATGTGGATAGCTTTGATGCCCATAACCTGTTGTCGCGCGGCCAAGAAGTTGCCGTTGCGGTGGATGATAGCGATGCTGTCGATATCATTCTTCAGCCGGGACAAGCCTCGCTTCACCACGGCCATTTGTTTCACGCCTCCGACCGCAATCAAACGGCCGACCGCCGAATTGGCGTGGCGATCCGCTTTATTCGCCCGTCCATGCGGCAGCTTAGCGGTGACGCTGCGCTTGTCGCCCTGGTCAGCGGCGTTGACAACTATGGGCATTTTAAAATCGCCGCGCCACCAAAGGCGAAGCTCACGGCGGACGATTTCGCCCGCTGCCGACTGGATAGCGAGATTAAGCGCAAAATCCTCTATGCCGGGGCGGAAAATGCAGCCGGTCAGCGGTACTAAAG
This sequence comes from SAR116 cluster bacterium AG-355-O21, assembly GCA_003280605.1. Classification (GTDB taxonomy): domain Bacteria; phylum Pseudomonadota; class Alphaproteobacteria; order Thalassobaculales; family Thalassobaculaceae; genus TMED26. The sequence continues at coordinate 35,703 of QCEM01000019.1, forward strand.
CAGAACTTTATATCGTCTGTTTAGTCTAGTATGCTGGACACATGAACACCACGCCCGTTATCCCTGCCGTCACTCTAGAATTAGCGCATTTCGCAGCCGATTTGAATTATCAACAGCTGCCGAAAGCGGTTGTTGAACATGCCAAACTGGCGTTGCTGGACGGCGTTGGCGTGATTTTACAAGGCCGCCAACTGCCGTGGTCGCAAATGCTCACCGAACTGGTGATAAACGATGGCGGCACGCCTGAGGCATCGTTAATCGGCAGCGCCGTTAAGGTGCCCGCCGCCGCCGCTGCTTTGGTGAATGCCACGGCCGGACACGCTTTCGAGTTGGATGACATTCACCGGGATTCAATCGTCCACCCGAATTCAATCTGCGTCCCTGTTGCCCTTAATATGGCCGAACGTGCAGGCGGTTGTAGCGGCCAAAAAATCATCACTGCAATTGTTGCCGGCTATGAAATTGCAAACCGTATCGGTGCCGCCGCCGGCACCGACCTTTTGCTGCGCGGCTTCCATCCACAAGGCACCGCCGGCGCCATTGCCGCTGCCGTTACCGCCGGAAAAATATTGGATTTGACGGCGGCGCAAATGCTCAATGCAATCGGCATCGCCGGCTCCCTTGGGGCCGGTTTGATGGCGGCGCAAGAAGGGGCGATGGTGAAGCGTTTGCATTCCGGCAGGGCCGCCGAGGCCGGGGTCCGCGCGGCGCTTTTGGCCGAGCAGGGCTTTACCGGCATCGAAAACCTGGTCGAAGCGAATTATGGTGGCTTTTTATCCAGCTTTGCCGGTCATACGGATAATTGGCAGCGGGCGCTGGCCGATCTTGGTCAGGGCTGGGAAACCACCAAAACAGGCTTCAAACCGCACGCCACCGTGACCAGCATTCATTCATCCTTGGATAGCTTACAGAAGATCATGCGCCAAAACGATCTCAGTGTCGGCGATATTCTGCGAGTTGATGCCGGCATCAGCCATCCGACCTATGTTCACTGTGCCTGGCCGTTTGAAAGTCAAAGTATCACCGCGGCACAAATGAACTTAGCCTACGGACTTGCCATGATCGCCATTGATGGGGTGGCATTTGTCGACCAGTTCACCGAAGACAGGCTGCATGATCCCGACGTGCTGGCCTTCATCAAACGCGTGCACGCCACGGTTGACCCTGAAATTGCCGAATTGGGCCCGGCGTTTCGGCATATGGCCAAACTGACCGTGACGACCGTCGATCAACGTGTTTTCCAGCATGTTGAACGACACCGCCGAGGATCACCGGAAAACCCTGTTTTGGCGGAAGACCTGGCGGCTAAATTCCGGGCGCTGACAGCGCCGGTACTATCGACGGAACGCCAAGCCGCGGTGCAAGCGCATATCGATATGATCGACACCCTCAACGATAGCCGTCAGCTGGTTGACCTGCTCGACCCTGAAAAACATCTTTAAGCAGTCGTTTCTTCAAAGGAGAGAATCCATGCATGTTACCGACATTGGGGAATATCAACTGAGCCGTGTTGTCGAAAGCCAAGCACCGTTTTTAGAAGCCTCCGCCTTCATTCCCGATGTTGACATGGATTTGGTTGAGGCCAATCGAGATTGGCTGTTTCCGCGCTTCATGGAGGCCGGCAGCAATAAGATTATCTTGGCCATACAATCGTATATTTTGAAAACGCCTCGGCATACGATTTTGGTCGATACCTGCGTTGGCAATCACAAGCCACGACCGGGGCGGCCGATGTTTGATATGCTGAACACCCCGTATATGGCCGAACTGGCCGCCGCAGGTGTACAAGCCGAAGACGTCGATTATGTACTGTGCACCCATCTGCACATCGACCACGTCGGCTGGAACACAAAACTGCTGGACGGCCGATGGGTTCCGACATTTCCAAACGCCAAGTATATTTTCGCCCGCACGGAATTTAATTTTTGGGAAGAACGCCATCGAACCGGCAATGACACAGTGGTGCCGAACGTCTATGGCGACAGTGTTTTGCCGGTGGTGGAATCTGGCCAAGCCGTGCTGGTTGATAACGACTACGAACTTGATCATGGCATTTGGTTTGAGCATGCACCCGGACACACGGTCGGGAATATTGTGATCAATGTCGCCTCCGCCGGCAGCACCGCCATCTTGACCGGTGATGTGGTCCATCACCCGCTGCAACTGATCCGGCCGCAGTGGTCCAGTCGTGCCTGCGAAGACCCGGCGCAATCGGCAAGAACCCGGCAAGCTATTTTGGAACGGCTGGCAGACAGCGATACAATCATGGCACCGGCCCATTTCGCGGCCCCAACCTGCGGCCATGTGCACAGCCATGGTGATGAGTTTCGATTTGAATTCTTGCGCTGAGGAAAATACTGAGAGCCATCTCAAAGCCACGACAGAACGCGCTTTAGATTGACAAAACAGCTAGTTTTTTAGTATTAGTTCGCGGTTGAAGTAACGGATGCGGATACTATTTTCTGGGTCGTCAGAGCACTGTTTTCGCGCCGATCCGATGCCCAACAGCTGCTGTATAAATCGCTTTGTGAGTGGGATCAAAAAAGATGCCAAGTGATATCGGCTTAGATATTAACGAATTGATCGAATTTGGCACTCAGGTCCGCAGCCAGAGCGATAATTCAGTTCGCTTAGGCGAGCGCGTGGTGACCAACCCCCAGAAACTCGCTGCCGGGGAAATTTTCCTGGCCAATCAACATCGGCCTGAGTTCAAACCGCTGTTTAACAGCTCGATGCTGAACCTTTGCCAATTTGAAAAAATTGTTGCCCGCAACACCCAGCAAGATCATGTCACACCCGGCCAAGTCCGCACCAAAATGATCTATCCGTTTAATCGTCCCGACGCCCAAGGGCAGATGCAATACAGCTACATGTTTTTGTTTGAGCGCGATTTCGTTCACAAAGTGAAAAGTGCGTTCAACGCCTCAATGGCTGATGAGCTACGTGATCATGACCTCAAAGCGCTGTCGCAT
>QCEM01000020.1 GCA_003280605.1 SAR116 cluster bacterium AG-355-O21
GGCTGTCGATATCAAAGACGCTTTCCGCCCGACCTTTGAATTCACTTACAGTATTTATAAATTGCCGAATGGAACCCAATGCATTTAATCGCGCTCTTTCTATGGCGGCATGTTTCTGAATATCTGAATCACTATTCAGACTGGCTTGGCCAAATGCAATGACATTTGGATCGCCATTTTGATCAATTATAACAGCAACGCCAAACAGGGACACTAACGTGAACAGACCATTATCATCTTTAGGATTAGGTATGGATGCTGCGATTTCTTGGTTTGGTACTAATTTTTTAATACTGATGAATTGACGTGAAGCCATCGCGTCAGCTAAGGCCTCAAAGCTTTTGGAGTATCGTGCAATTACGCAAATGGATGAGCGCTCGTTTATGCTGGCAACTTCGCCAATAAAGGGCGTATATATTCCTCTTAAATGGCTGATAGCCGCGGCGGCGATAGCTGGCTGCAGTTGCTCTTGCTCAATGATTTTTTTCACATTTTTACGCAATTCTAAATTGTTATTGGTGGGTTCATTGGAATCGTATGCATGGTTCCTGTTGACGGTAATTTTTTGATCGTTCATTGCTCCTACGCGCGCGATTAAGGCCTGGTTAATCTGGGCCGTCAAATGAGCAGTGGTGGGATTTTCTTCAGACTCGGTGATGTTCTTTTTTGAGAGAGACCCAGTATGATCGGCGTCATTTTTTTGAGTTCGCTTAGGGTCTATATAATTAGCAATTGCAATATCGTTGACGATGTTTTGAATTACGCGTGGCTTTAAAGCGTCGACCAATTTTTTCTTCGCTTTTAAGAGCGCTTCTTTAAAAGCAATTTGCCTGTGTTCGATAAATGATTTGTCGCCTGGCCGCGCAGAAATTTCAGCAGATCCAATCGAAATGAAAAACTCGTTTATATCGCCTATTTGATTTATTCCTAAATTCCATCCATTGTTCTGTACTTCGTCTATGCATGGTTTGGATGGATCACCAATCGACCTATATACCATCGTCCCGCGTTTTTGGGGGAACCCAACGATTTGGCCTTTAGCGTTCAATTCATCGCTGAGAAAATTTTTGCCGATATTCCCTGCCGCAGTACCGCCTAAAACAACTTCATTAGCGTTTGCAGCAGATGAGATTAGGAAAAAGAAATACAACAAGATGGATTTTGATAAGTCTTTAAATAATAACATGCGAACGACCAGAACTTATCCTAAGAAATGTGTACTCAATCAGGCTCGTTTAAAGTGCGGGGTTTGCGTTCCCAGTATACTGAATCGGTGCAAAATTTAGCTATTTACCAATTACGTGACTGAGTCTTTGACCTAGTTAAAGGCCTGAAATTTCCATTATTATATCACCTTCTCAAAGGCCGTATAGAGTCATCGAGATAAAACCATTAAGCCTCTAGCTTTTGTGATTGGAACGTAAAATAAAAGGGGGGCTACACGGTATACCCGAGGGCCACAGCAGTTTACCGTAGCCCCCGAATTAGACGGGCTTATGCTTATATCTTTGCTGTAATTTCAACACCTTCTCTAAAAGCTGGTCCCCTTGGTGGAGCCGCTTAGTCCGCCTTTTCTCAATTTTGGCTTCTGAGCGCCAGTACCTTCCGTTAAGCCTAGACTGGAGTTGGCGCCTGCCTGCGGAATTCCCTGATCTTTTACTATTTTATTTTGCTGGAGCTTAGATCGGATAGCACCTCCAGCCTGGCTAGCATTCCATATTACTAATGAACCTGCTATGCCGCCATTTGTGACAGGATGCACAGCGTCCCAAGCGATAAGTTCTTTCATTCCATTTATTGGCGCAAAGCCAGCACCTTGTTCCACTTCTTCGAAGAAGCTCTTATTAAATTCCGTTTTTTTAGAGCGATCCACAAATTCCTTCTCATTCTGTGCGGTTGCTGCTGCCTGGTTAACTGAAACGGCTTGGTTAACAAAAAGTCGAATTAGGCCTTCGGCTCTGAGTTTAGCTTCACCTTTCGCCGCGAGTTGCTGGATGCTCGCTCCTTCAGGATAGCCAGCCTGTCCATAGGCAACCAAATTTACGTCGCCATTTTCATCAATCAGAATGCTTAAGCCCCACATATTCACAAATTCAAATAAGCCCTCTGGCGTGCTTGGGTCTGGAAGCTGATCATATAAACTCGTATTGGGATTTAACTGTGGCGCATTCGAAAAATCACGAGACGCCATCATATCTGCCAATTTTTCAGATCTTCTGGAATATTGAAGCACCACGCAAATTTGCGTGGCGTCGCCGCTTGGGCTCAGTTGCTCGTTTGCAAATAAAGTATAAAGGCCCTTCATACGCTCCTTTGCAGTAGCTTTGATGACTTCCTGAAATCGTTTTTCACCAGTTAATTTTTTTGCCGCCTCGGCAGCTGCGGCTGCTTTTGCTAACAACGCGTTCTTTTTTGCCGCATTTGTTTCCAAAGCGGCTAGCTTTGCGGCCTCCGGATCATGACCCAAAGTCTTTAACTCTCTGTCCAACAGGGCTTTCAAATATTTTCGGCCTTTTGAAACGACGCCATCGCCTGCTCTTATCTTGGCATTTTCACTATCAATCTTTGCGATTTCACGCTGAGTTTGCTGGACAGTTTCGTTAGCAGTAGGCTTCCGCTCGGGTTTTTGCCCTGCCTTGACCGCCGCAGATGCATCAACTGATATTTGGGATTCAAGTTGACGTGCCATATCGCGGTTACCATTTAACCATGCTTCTCGAAATGCTACGTATCGACTGTCCACATAGGCCGGATCTTCAAGCCCGGCGCTAACTTTTGCAATCCCGATTGCCACGGTCTTTTCGTTTGGCCCACCGAGTCCGTTAATCCCTTGAATAAGGCCTTCATCACGCAAATACTGACCGCAGGCACTCCCACTAGCGCTGCCGTCTATTTTTTTCTTAATCATGGACCCTTGCGCTTTTGAAAAACCAGTAATTGCCTGAGCTGACGCTAAATTGAATGGGTTTGTGGCGTATGCTGCTAGTATGAAGAGAGCAATACCATAGAAAACGACGCGCTTATTCATCGAAAGTCTCCAATCCGAGAGTTTTTAGTCTAGTCACCATTTGTCTTTATCTTTTTCGTCATCATTAAACTCTTTATCTAATCGATCTTCCAAATCACTCAATTTTTTCTGAGCTATGGGCGTCGTTTTAGATTTCATAGGTCGGATGATAAAATCACTCGAAAAGAGCTGGTCTTGTGGGATTCCCAATTTAACTATTTTAACTATTGCTGTTTTAGCCTGAACGGATTCCACCGCAACGGTTCCAACTTTGGATTCCATTTGCCCTAAACTTTCGCCTGTGTAGGGGTCGCGAATTTCCTCGCCCAGCCTCATTAACGAAAAATTTGCGCCTTCTTTTAGGGTATCGCCACCTTGACCGACGGTAAGTTTATTACCACTTATTCCAAGTACATAAATTGGCATTATAGCATTGAGTATTTTCTGGCCGGCTTCGGAGGATAGTACGCCCGCTAAAGTGTCTAATGAGCCGGACTCACGCATTCCTTTGCTGGTTGAGGCAAATTTGATTTGCGTGCTTGCGACATCAAGCACCCGGTATGCAACACGCATTTTAATTTTTGGAGTTTTAATGATTTGTCCGGTTGAGACCATTTTTGTGCTTTCAACCCTACTACTGGCCTCCTCCAACGCGCCGACGACAATGAAGTCTGTTCCGACCCTATTACCCAGACGCGCAAGCTCTTCCGTTGCCACCCCATCACTTTTCAAAAGATTTAATTCCTTGTTCTGGTCTTCAAGGAACGATCTATCAAGAACGGCAAAACGTCTCGTCTGTGTTAAATAGTTTTCTAGGCCGCGGCTAAATTGCATACCAGCACGCTGCGCGGTCTGTGGGTTGTCTGCGGCGGCATCGATGCTCAAAGGTAGGACAGCAATTCGCAGTCGCTTTAACTGTGCTGATTGTTCATATGTTGCAATAACTATACTTAGCTTGACATTGTATAGGCCCAAACTCGCTTTTTGCTGCGATAGTATTTCAAAGCTTTTTACTACGCCTTTTGTTCTCTTTTCAATTGTCTCTTGAAAATATTTGGCAGTTTGAGATGAACTGGTGCCTCCATCTGAAACTGTGTTGGACGACATTGAGCTGCGGGCCCGGCTAGCCATCGCAGCACCGTTTACTTGAGTAATACCACTTATTAAAGCACGATCTATTGCTTTTTGAACTGTTTGACCGTAGCCGATTGCTTCAACTGTTCTGGACCCGACCTTTGCTAAAACTACGCTGGGCAGTGAAGCGATGACAAATGATACCAGCAAAACTGTTACACGTGTTTTATGCATCAGCGAGAACATGACATTCATCTCAACCCTTTTTCTTGCATTAATTTTGTTATTGTCTCTCCGGCTTTTTTACCAGCAAGTACTAATGCATTGGTCCGGGCTGAATCTTCGTTACTACCAATACCTATGTATTGGGCGGGCGGGATATCTGCTACTCGCCTGGGCACTCTTTTTAAGATATTGAAAACCGTGCCTTGTATTCTGACTGTAACCATTTTTCGACCGCTCCTATGTACCCGCGCTACATCTGCCGTCATCGTCCCAAGAGCGAAGAATGTAGCCTCACATTCGCGAGCGGCCCGAAAGGCGCTTCGCCGTTGTTTACGGCCCAATTCTTCTTTCTGGCTGAAGGTTTCAGATATCGCATCTTTGCCAACACCACCGCATTCGTCTGCAACGTCTTCATAAACGGCAGCCTCATATCCTGCTGTAATTAATGGTTGGGACATAGCTCCATCTGCCGCCGAACTACTTATGATTTTGTAACGAGTTTTGTTAGACTGCCGGATTGTACTGCCGCTCTCGGTAGAAGAGGTGGACGCCATGATGCTTGTTTTTTGAGCTGCTTGCGATTTTGAAAACTGTTTAGACGCCGACACCGCTTTTCCACCTGATGCTGCAGCCTCCTCCTTAGCAAGGTTTTTTGATTTACTTTTTGATTTTGAACTTGTTTCGCTTGTCGCAGCGGCAGAGCTATTCGTCTCGCGCGTTGCGTCAAAGGACTGCTCAAAGCTTGCCTGCCGAGCGACAAATAATGTGACGAACAGGCTCCCTTCGCCCGAAGCAATGGGCGCTGGGGTATCAGGCTCATCTTTGAAATTAAGCGCTATTTTCAACCTTTCAACATCAACCGTAATGCAGTTAGTTGCTGCTATGGTCTCGCTACTACTATTGAATTTATGGGTAAAGTCTTCTTTAACAAAAAATGATAACTCTTCGTTAATTTTGTCCTGCTGATCCATGTAGGCTTTTAACAAATTTGGTTCAAGATTTTTGTAATACTTCTCCCATGCTGCCTCAAATGATACCTTTCGGGCTCGCTTGACTTCGTATTGGTCAACATTTCCGTCAATATCGGCCGCCGCATTGATAGTAACTTTGCCGCTGGTACATTTAGCCGAGGCATCAGTGCTCAGGAATGTGATAAAGCCAAAAGCAATCCCAAGTATTGCTACGGTATGGAATTTTGGGCGCAAGATCAGCAATATATCCATTAAATTTGGCCTCCAAATTAGGCAGGAAAATTAAGAATTTTTTAAAAGCGGTAGACTTTTCCGGGAAGGTGAAGAAACAATTACCACGCTATGCATGTTAAATGAAATACTGGACGAACAAAATGACGAATTTTATACATATATCACGACGTGAATTCGCCCTCGGGGCGCTGAATTTATCAGCACTCGGCGCACTCTCGTCAGTCCCATTCCCATTAAGCGCAGCTGAACAGAGTATAATTTGGACTGGTGTGAGCTTTATCCAGGATTGTTCCAATGATTGCGGAGACATAGAAAAATTTTTCCCACGCTTAGCTCCACAATTCAAAAAACCAGAGAATGGTATGTTTCTATATAATGAGTTTCCAGGTGAGTGGGGCTCAATGATCGGGAAAGCGCAGCAGAGAAAATTGGTATGGTTGAATGACGATCATGCTCAGTCGTCAGATGTTTTTAAAACCGAATTAGCTATAATGCTAGGGATTACGTCAGAACGCCATTATGCAACTTTTAAAGACAATGATGTCACGTACATGGTCTATGAAGTGCAAAGCTATATTTTTGTGATTGATGTTGATGCTCTGCAAAACTCCTTAAAAATAGTGAACTGTGTGCCAATACGACTAATGAAAATAGATGGGCCGCCCAAAGGTAAATATTCAAATGAAGAATTAGACCAAATTCTCAGAACTAAAATGTGGGAGACTATCAGAGGTGATGTAGATCAAAAAATTCAATTTCCAAAATTAGTGGAAAAAGCTTTTTCTAAGATCAATTTTTCAAATTTAAAAAGTCCAAATATACGTGTGACTGGCGTCACCTATTCCTCTCTCACAAAAAAAACGTTAAAAAACATCAAACCAAACCCGTCTACAGATCAGAAGTTTTCGCCCGTGGACCTTGATAATTTTGGTTACTTGCTGGGGAATACTGCAACAACAGCAATATCAGAAAAATTTAATATTGGCATCCAGCCATATACGCCTAATGCAGCACTTGGATTGTTAATTGAAGATGTTTCCCTTGCGCGGGGCGAAGATACTTCAAATGAACAGAAACTACTAATGAATGGACCGATAGATTTAGACATAAGAATTCATTCAAAAGGAATCATCGTAAAAGAAGAAAAAAAAGACGGTTATCAATCTGTTGTGAACAAAAAAATCATAATTGCTTTGGAATTAAACGCCGGAAAATATGAACGCACTTATGACTCAAGTGGCCAGATTGAACAAAATGCTGTTTTGATTGGAGAGCCGATTTTTAAACAAAACCTAGTTGGCTTAACTATGAAATTGACGACCAAAAAATTTGACAGTGACTGGTATGATATAATTGATACGCATCAACGATTGCTCGACTGGTTTTTCACCGCATTGTCACAGAATAAAGATCTCTCCCAATTGACTAAAGGTCAGCGTAGTAGACATAAACGCAAAGAATTTTTGCAGCGGGTTAGTACAAAAGATTTTGCTAAGTTTAAAAAAGAAGCTGACGCCCTGAAGTCTTATATCCTGGAACAGCAATAGCTGTACCAGGACTCAAATTGGGTATTTTGTAACAGCACATCAATGCATAACATTTGGCTGTCTGGTTAACGGCAAAACTCAATTACCAAGCAATAGTTTTTCTTCATCACTCCCCATCTCCAACGGCCCTTCGTCAGTGAATGCAATCTCTGAATTCTTTTTATAGTCTTCAATTGCGGAATTTAGGCGGCAGGAGAGTTCGCGAGTAAATTCCACTGACTTTACAGTTGCGGCCATGGAGCCGAAGTCTCCTGCAGGGTTGCTTAAAAAAGTTCCAAAGCCTAGCTTGAAAGCCTCAGTCGCGACATATTTCGCACTTTTTTGTGCCAACGTTGCTTTCTTTATACCCTCTGGACCTATTTGCGATTTGTTGGCTGCAATTGCATCCGTGAGGTTTTTGTTTGCTTCGTCAGATATAGCTACAGTCTTTTCAACAATCTGCCCGTCACTCAGGCTCATCTGCTTTAGCTCCAACAAGGCTTCGTTTTTTTCTGCGAGTTCTTTGCTCAACCCAAAAGCTTCCGCAATCAATCTTTCTTGGCCAGCACGCAACTTTTCTAGCCGCTTTATCTCACTGCCTAATTTGCCACCACCAGCACCTTTATCAATCTGCGCTTGGATGTCGGCTCTAACTTTATCTGCCCTAGCTGCCCACTGTTGATTAGCCTTATGATCAGAGTATTCTGGATCTACTTGAATAATGAAGGATAGTTTTTCTGGCTCATCCCACCAAAACGTGTCGAAGGTATCGCCTCGTTCTTCGGCTTCGGCCTTCTCTTGCTCCATTATTTGTATGGGGTTGAGGATATCAGTATAAGAGCGGTCGACATTTTTTTGAACGCCAAAGCCTTTATACCTTCTCAAGGCGATTACATACAGCGCCCCAATTGAATTATCCTTCTCGGCAGATTTAATAAAATTTTCGATAGCTCCCTTGTTTTTCACGTCATTGAAAAAATGACCAAGTATCAACGCATATGCCAATTTTGCGTCTCGGCGATTCTTGCGTCCAATTTCGGAGTCGCTTGAAGCGTTTCGGATTTTAGCTGCTATCTCCAGCCGCAACTCACTCTTTAGAATAAACTCTTGGAAAACGGGTTTAATTTTGGTGCCTTCGAAAGCGTCCAGGTAAAAACCCAGCGATTTTGACCAACCTAAACCACTGTCATTCCCAAAGTTATCAATTAAGATTGTTGCTGTGTTGGACGCTCCGGCTAAATTAGGCTCAAAGCCAAAATCTAACGCTACAGATTTTGACCAATTTGCTATTTGCTCTGGCCCCGCATCACTGTAGAGAGCACTTTCTAACTTCTTCTTGGGGCACGCTACCTCTAACCCCAAATCTAATATGGATGCAGTGCCTGAGGTTGATCCAGGTCCAGCAACAGGGGGTTTTAAGCTGCCAAGGAGTGAGCCAAACCCACCTTTAGTTGTGTTGTCTGTCCCCGACGAGCTGCTGTCTTGATTTTCCGCAGGCGCAATATTGGGAATAAGCTTTTTTAAACTAAATGCGGGTGCGTCCTGCACAATAGAAATTGTCATTAAGCATCCAATTACAATGGTATAGTACTTTTTCCGCCTCATAAATAAACTCCTCATCTTAGTGGTTTTGCAACTAATTTCTGAATTAGTCTCCATCTACAAAATGCGTAAATCGTGTGGCATATTGTTAGGACACTAATGAAAGAGCTATCATTATTCTTGAGGCCTACCGTAATGGACAAAAATAAAATTTAAACATTAAAAACGTTGGCATTTTATCTGCTCACGGCAGCTTTTTTTTGGAATAACGGATCAGCACCAGCCCTGTCGCTATCTGGGCATAAATGGGTAAGCTAAATAATTTAGAAACTGCTTTATCGAGACTCACCCTGAGCTTTTCGCAGTGGCCCCAATGCGATTGCGGAAATCAAATTTTTTAACCAAGTGGACCAGGCAAGATTTTGGGCTTATCTCGAAAATCAGGCAAGGTTCTTAGCAGATCTAAAACTGTTTTCTCAGTAATTTTTGCAGCGCTCATTGGGTCATTATGAACATTTATGGCTCGAGAAATAGCGAACGGTAAGCTGGTTAGAGAGATAGGAACGCCGCCATCACCTTGGAGGCTCTGCTGGTTTGCTTGCCAGATCATTTCGGAATCCGACAGTGCTGTTAAACGGGCTTTTAGCCCCAGCGAACGATGAGCCCAGACCACCATAAAGGCCGTGTTAGTAAATGTTACTGTGACCTCTAATGTGTGCGAGCATGCAGTACGTGAAGCAAACTGACGGCGGTCTTTTGGGTGCGTTAGATCAAGATGCAGGCGATCCGCTAAAATACGCGTCTGATGGGCCGAAAAAACCTGATTGATGCGAACCAACAAATGCCTTTCGATCGATCTATCAAGATTATAATTCAGTTCCGTTGGTATTTTTGATCCATTTATCAGTACAGCAACACAACGAATTTTTTGAGTTGTTTTTTGGCTATCATTAATGGTCACCATGCTCGGTATTTTACGTGCCTCGAGCATGTTGCTTGTCATGCAGCCGATGGGACCGCAAATAGTAAGCGCTGCGACAGTCAATATTCGTAATAAAGCCGTCCTCATGACAGACTTTGGCAGTTAGAGCCGTGTATAGGTAGCCGGACGGTCCAATTTTGACTGTTTCCATCGACAACAATGTTATCAAGAAAAACCGTCGAACCAATCTGTTTATAACGCCCTTGTATCTGTCTGACCTGTGCGAAGTTAGGACCAATCATTTGTGCCAACTGACCGAGCAGAAAGGCGTCAACGGTGCGGGGGAAGGCGCGAACCATGTCCCCGGAAAAAATTTTATGGTGACGGCGAATCTGGTCAATTCGACGTTGTTCATCGATTGGGATTACACCGGTTGGCTGCCGCAAAAACAGGCTGTATTTGTCTTGATCAAAACGCCATGGGGTCCCGGTTTGATCCTGTTCTCGAAAAAATGATCGAGCCTCTGTCATGACCAACGAAACCATACTATGGCAGTCCCGTAAGCTGGTATAAACTTTGTCTCGTTCTGCAGAAGTGGCGGGCCATGCGATATCAATTGTCGGGCCCTTGCCATGTTCTTGAAAACGTAAAAGTACGCGTCCCATGATAGCAGCATCGGGGAGTTTGGTGGTTGGCGCAGTTGGTGGGCGTTGCTGCTGCTTGGTGCGGGCTCCATTGCGGCTTGGCTCTAAGGCTTTAAGTGGTTTCTTAAAAGTCATGTTTGGCTGTCTCGCCTTGCTTTTATCGGCAGTTATGCTGGGCTGACGGAGTGGTGTGAACATCGGAGTTGGGGCTGAAGTCGGGGTCGCTTTGAGAGGTTTGAACGATCGCTCTTTGCGACGCCTTGGGAGATGTTCCGACTTGATTTTTGATGATATGACTGTTTCAGGCGGTGGCGGCAAACTGATCGCTGCGCTTCCGGCGGATGCCGATTGCGCCAATATAGATACTGTTGATGTGATGTCAGTTGGCTGATTGGTAGGTAATTTTGCCGGGTCTAAATGCTGATGGTTGTTTGGCGACATTACCGCCCAAAAGAAGGCCGCTGCGGCCAGCATTGATATCGTATTTGCCAAAGTATCAGGCCATTTGGGTGGTGCCTTCAGTTCAATTGGCCAATGTCTGAACATGGAAAAGCTCCATTTCTTCGGCTAGCTTGTAGAGCTCTTTGCGGCGATCGGTAGGTGACATCAAAATAAGTTTTTTCTCTGAGTCTTGATTGATTTTTGCTGGTGATTGATCTTTTACGATTTTGAATATTTCCAGTCGACGCTTTGCAGCATCAGATGACGTTGCATCGGCCAACTGAATGGGTTTTGCTTGCATCTCCGAAGTAAGGTCTGCAGTCACGTTGCCTATTTTGGTGGCGGTCACATTTTGAGGAACCGTTTTCTGCTCCACCTGCGCTGTCTGTAAGTCTGCGTCGGGAACTACTAATTTTTGCTCTATGTTTGGTTTTTTTTCCGCCCCAAGCATGCGGCCCGCAGTGCTCTGTGATAGCCCTGTTGTTCCAGACGGTTTTTGCGTGGTGAGATGGTTGTAAATGTCATTAGCTTTGTGTTTGACGGTTGTTTTTAAAGCCTTCAAAGGCGCGAGTGTGCCGACCACCGCCTTATCACTCTCCACGAAAAGTAGGCCGAGGGCACCGATGACTACAATATTAAAAATGAGAAATTTCATGTATTCATTCCTTTGAGAAGGGCGGTCGGCATGGTTTCCTGATATCGCACGGTAATTACAATTAAGCTGCGGAGTAGGGCTGATAACGGTAGTCCGATGACGGTTGTCATGAATGCCAAGCTGAAATTAGCGGTCATGTCAGCGATAACTTTTTGAATGCTGGATGGCGTCAGGGCTTGGTCTGCCAAGCTGCCAATTCCGAGGCTGATGCCAAGCAATGTGAACGTCAGTGCTAAAGTTGTGACGCCATTTGCAGCCTGTGTCCCGATTTCGACCCATAGTTTTGTCTTATTATTTTTATCCATGATAATTCGAAGCCAGCAGAACACACAGGTAAAAATAAGCACCGCAAGTAAACTAAGGAAGGATATGCCTAAGACATTTGTCAGCCATGACGCAATTTCACTGACGGGGTGGGATGTAATGGTCACCGCCGCTGCGATAGCCAGCACTGATAACCCAAGAAAAAGGCTCATCGCTTGGGATATGTAGCCAAGAGGCGCTGAAAAGCGATACATGCTACCGGGGCCCCAACTGTGTCGTCATTAAGCTTTGCGTTGAGATACCCAACTGGTCAAGCCAGTGGTCGGTTAGTAGAAGGTCAGTTTCGGCAGCGGCATGTACCAAAAATGTGAGATCGTAATTTTCAAAAGCAGCACGGATATGCGCGCTATTTTTTGCATGCAGGGACTTATCGCGCAGGAACAGTCGCTCCAGGTCAATCAATCGGTTACGTGATATTTCAATGCGCTCGGAGCGCTGCTGGTCGTCCAAGTCTGGCGATATGAAGGAGTAGACTAAGATGGCTCTTTCCCGCTCCATGTTTTCCAACGAATCAGCGTTAGCAGGGCTAAAAACGGCAATATTTAGCAAGATAGCTACAACATATTTAAGGGCAGGTTTAGTCATTTCATTCTCCTATTTTACTCGGTGAAAAAATTAATTCCTGAGGTTATCTGTGAGCTACCGAAGTGCGATAAAATTTGATCATCGCTTTTGGTGTCATTGACACTTTCAGCTAAAGCCATGGCATCCAAGGCGACGAGCTTGCCCATATAGGCAAGGACCGTTTTCTCTTGTTGGATAATGGCTAAGTCAGCTTCGACTTGCTCCCTCAAATGGCGGATATAATCTTCACGGGATAGCTCCCCCTGATCAGAACTACTTTGGTTGCTCATCGGGTGCGCTTTAATCGCTCCAATCAATTGGTTTATAGCCGATAGGTTTTGGGCATACGCTTTGCCATATCTGCTTTCTGGTGCCATTGCCGAAGTGAAAAGCTTGGTATCAACTTGGCTAATAGAACGTTCGAACCGCACCCGGGCTTGGGTTTGTTTTTCAATCATTGCGGCCCGTTGTGGGGTTAAGCTGCTCTTGGCTCTCTGTGTTTTTGCCAAAAGTCTTTTAAAGATTTTGATTTTGGTCTGGGCGCGCTTGCTACGGTACTCCTGGTGTGAACGTAACAGCTCTAAATAGTGACGTTTTTCTGCGATATATTGGTGGCGAAGTTCAATCTGTAATGCCCCCGAGCTTTGCTCTACGGCTTGGCGCAAGTCTATCAACGTTTGGGTTTTGTTTTTTAATTGAGTTTGGGTGTCGGTTAGGGCATCTGCCAGGGCAGAATTTGAAAAATCGCGCTCAATCGCTTTTGCTAGATACGCTGGTGGTAACTTTACCAAACGCTCGCTTGAAGCGGCAGACCAATTAGCTGCTTGGGCACTTGGAAAAAGCCAAGTAAAGGCCCAAGCTAACACGAAACAAAAAAGCCCAAGATGGTGCAGCTGCGAGCCACAAAAAAGATGTTTATGTGATCTTAAATACGCTGGTTTGGCTAAGTATGAAATAGGCATGGTTAAGCTCCTTTTTAGCCTTATTTATTTTTCCAATGAAACATCCGGCGCATTTCGCTCTTCACCGTGGAACTTACATTCAGAGCCGAGAATTGGCCGAAAGAGATTTTATCTTTTTGGCCTAAAAGAGCCTCGATTGTGGTCACAAATGAGCTGCCATCAGGGTAGTAAAGATCACGTCCTGTGAAGGCCTCTTTGAAGTTGTTAAGGCTTTTTTGCGCGCGCACGATATCGCCGCCTTTTAGATAATTTTGGATCGACAGTGCATAAGTGCGCATGCGTTCATCTACATCGATTTGTGCGCCTGCAGGGCCGAGTTTGGATTCACAACTTTCTAGGACCCTTGCGCTGGCGAGATAGCCACCAGGGTTTGCTGTAGCACGTGCTTGTTTAGAAAAGGTGATACCTTCATCACGGCATTCGCGATAATCGCGAATTGCGGCAAGACTTTCAAAGCGAGCCTCTCGATAACCAATGCCTTCGATATTTGCGTATTGTTCATGAACGCACGCGGTGGTCACAAATAAGGCAAAGATTGCCGCCACTCGAGAAATTCTGTTTGACCTATTTTCCAAGTAATGGATTGTTTTTAACATCGTAAATTCCCTATTTTGGTATAAAGCTGTTCCGAAGAAGCGATCTGGTGATCATCGCCATAGGCCGGATTGAATTCGCTGTTGGTATTGCCGCTGCAGGGTTAAAACTTTTTGTACATAGGCGCGGGTGTATGGAATGACCCTAGGGCGGTGACGCCCCAATCGATCAACTGCAGAGCCGCCGTTGTAAAAGGACAAAGCAAGGTCTGTGCGACCGTTGTAACGATTGATCAAGCGGCGCAAATAATGCAGGCCAATGGCAATATTAATACTTGGATCCCACAGCTGCTTGGCGGAGATACTGTACTCGCCAAGGGCGGTTGCTGGCATTATTTGCATGACACCCCGTGCGCCTTTGTGACTTTCGGCGTCTGGGTCAAAATTTGACTCTGCATGAGCCAACGCAAGCGCCAGCGACTTCGGTACGCCAACATCACCGGCAATTCGAAACACTAAACGTTTGATTTCACCGACAGAGTTGCTGGGGGTACTGGCATGGCTGTTGGCAGTATTCCCGATGGATAAAATGACGCTACAGATAAAAATACCCAGGGCAAATATGAGATCCATGTGAGAAAATTGATCATTGTTCATTTTGCAGTCCCCCAATGGCTCTTTGCCATAAATCACTTAAGGGTGTGACGACCACTTGATGCGTTGAAAGGCGATCCTGTGCTGATAAAATCGACGCTATCCGCAGGTCCTGGGCAACAGCTAATATTACGCGATGTTCTCGGACTAAGGTGCTGAGATCGAGGCGAGATAAGTCTCGATCTAAGAAGTTTTGGCCATCGAATATGACTAATTGATCATTTTCCTTTAAGCGGCCTTCAGGCCCATTTTTTTCATCTTGTGGAATTAAAATCGTTGTTGCTATAGATTGTGGGGCGAGAACCACTTTTGGCACCTTTTGAATAACCATCGACATCGATGTGAGCACCATGATGCTAAAAAATCCCATGGCCATTGCTAAGGCGATCTCGGTCATGGCGTTTTCTTGGTTATCACTTGTCATTCGGTTACCCCTCAAAGGCTGGGATTGCAGCGGCATTAGCACGCATCAATTAGTGCGGTTTGCTCGTTTTTACGTAATGTCTATGGCCACAATTTAATCGCTACGTACTAAATTAAATCTGAACGGCTCATTCATCTTCTGTTCATATTTGAATGACTAAGTTTTCTCGCGATTTGATGACGAGTTGCCGAGGTTCCTTTGGTATGCAGAAGGGACAAAATTTGTGAAATTAGGCAGGTATTATTTTGAAAAAGACTCTTGGATTTAATTCAAAGCAGAGTTCACATTCTGATTGTGAGGCCGAGCTTGTTTACACCGGGTCACCTCTGACAAGAATACGATCGTCGATCAGTCTGTGATTGATGTTAAGATTAAAATTATTAATCATGGCCGTGCGTAGATCAGAGAACAGCAGCCCATGCGGATTTTAATTGTTGAAGACGATCGAACCTTAAACGCCCAAATGGTGGCGGCACTTAAACGGGAAAATTACGCGGTTGATAGCGCTTTCGACGGTGAGGAAGGGCATTTTCTCGGTGATACTGAGCCATATGATGCCATTATTTTGGACCTTGGATTACCAGAGGTTGATGGGCTGACTGTTCTATCAAGGTGGCGGTCCGCGGGCATTGTAGTGCCCGTCTTGATTCTTACTGCCCGGGATGATTGGTCGGAGAAAGTTGCGGGCTTTGACGCGGGCGCGGACGATTATGTAACCAAACCGTTTCAACTAGAGGAGGTTTTGGCGCGGATCAGGGCACTGATCCGCCGTGCCGCAGGACATGCAAGTGCCGTGATCAATTGCGGTCCTGTTCGCCTTGATCCTCGTGGCGGCAGGGTCACCGTGGGTGGCTTGCCAATCATTGTGACCGCCCAAGAGCTTAGAATTTTATCCTATCTCATGCACAATATGGGCAAAGTTATTTCCCGCTCTGAACTCAACGAACATATCCACGGGCAAGATTGGGATATAAATAGTATTCGTGACTCCAATACTATTGACGTATTAATCGGCCGTATACGAAAGAAAATGCCTTCTGGGCTTATCCAAACTGTCCGTGGCGTGGGGTACCGATTATCTGAGAAGATTTTATGAGCGATCAACATAAACCCAGAGCGCCTCGCAAGGTTGGGTCGATTGCAAGTAGGCTAACTATTGTTGCAACAATTTGGGTGCTCGCTTTGTTGACTCTTGGCGGTATGTCTTTGTCAATATTATTAAGTCGCCCACTTTTGAACGGTTTCGAGAAAAGGGTTGAAGGAACATTAGATAGCTTAATCGCGGTAACAACAATCACACCGGTCGGGCAAATTACAGTACCCAATTTTCTAGATGATCGGCGTTTTGCGCAGAAGTTTTCTGGCTGGTATTGGCAAATTGTCCGGCGTAATGATAGCGCCATTCTTGCGCGGTCTATGTCGATGGCGAACTATAAAATCAGAGGAATTGATTCGCTAGTCCCCGGCGTCTTGGAAGCGTTGCCAACCGCGGGCCCCCGTGAGCAGACCCTTTCTGCTTTGGTTAAACAGGTGACTTATGGTGACGGCGAGATCTACCTTTTCGCTGTGGCTGCAGATAGCCGTGATTTGATGGCCAATGTGAGCAGGATAGATTGGATGCTTTTTTGGTCATTGAGCATGCTCGGGACAGGGCTTCTTCTGGGCGTTTTTCTGCAGGTATATTTTGGTCTCTCGCCATTACGTCGTTTGCGTTTGTCACTGGCTGACATTCGCGAGGGTCGAGCAGAAAAACTGACAGGAGAATACCCCTCGGAGATTAATCCTCTAGTTCATGAAATGAATGGCCTTTTACGGCACACGTCAGCGGTTTTGGAGCGGGCCCGCTGGCAAATTGGCAACCTTGCCCATACCCTTAAAACCCCCCTAGCCGTTATTACCAACGAGAGCGCCCACCCCAGCGAGCTTTCTCATATTTTGATTAGTGAACAAAGTGCCCTAATACGAAGTCAGATTAATCACTATTTGGCGCGTGATAAAACTATTGTTCAAGCACCTTTGATGAGAAACCAAACGTCTTTAAAAACTGTGATTGAGCCAACTGCACGGACAATTGAAAAGCTTTATCAGGACAAGAATGTTGAGGTCTTTACTGAGGTCGCTGCTGAGCTTAGCTTTCGAGGTGAAAAGCATGACCTTATGGAGGTAGTTGGTAATCTGGCAGATAACGCCGGCAAATGGTGTGAACAAAGGATTGATATCAGCGCCCAGGCAGAACCAGCAAAAGCAGGTGGTTTTTTTGTAAAGATTACGGTTGAAGACGATGGCCCAGGCATACCTCAAGAGATGCGCCGGGACATACTAGCTCGCGGCAAGCGTATTGATGAAAGTAAACCCGGCACAGGAATTGGCCTAGCAATGGTGCAGCAAATTGTGACCCTTTATGGAGGTGAAATTAACCTTTCCGTATCGCCGCTAGGTGGTCTTCGGGCTTCTGTTATATTGCCCGGCCATTTGCAGTTTTAGCGAGAGGGATTAGTCTGTGGCGATTGAGCCAGATAAATCCATTAACTCCGCTTTGGGACCATGATATGGGGTGCGGCGCCTGGTTCCCAGGTGATGTTCGGGTCATCGTCGGCATCGCTGAAAGCTTGTGGCCATAGCTTGGGGTTGGCGCGTGCATATTGTGGTGGATATTGTCCTTCGGCACCGAGCTCATGGGCCGCCCGCCAGGTCCAGCGCGGCTCATATAAAAAGCCCCGGGCGATGGCCACCATATCGCATTGCCCGGTGGTGATTAAATCCTCGGCGATCTGCGGATCGCGGATCATGCCAACCGCCATTGTCGGCACCCCTGTGGCCTGTTTGATGGTTTGCGCAAACGGTGCCTGATAGCCTGGTTTCAGTGGCGGGCGAACCATCGAATTGCCGCCGCCGGTGACATCGAAGAAATCACAGCCCAAGTCCTTCAGGGCGCGGGCAAAGGCAATGGCATCTTCATTGCTCAGGCCGGCATCGTCCCAATCGGTGCCGTTCAAGCGCATGCCAAGGGGTTTATCTGCCGGCCAGGCGGCGCGAACAGTGGCAAAGAGCTCCAGCGGAAAGCGCATCCGCCCGGCGTTATCGCCGCCGTAGGCATCGCCTCGCCGGTTGGCCAGCGGCGACAGGAAAGAGCTGAGCAGATAACCATGGGCACCGTGGATCTCAAGGGCGGCAAAGCCGACCCGATGGGCCCGCTCGGTTGCCTGTACATGGGCCGCGATCACATCATCCATATCGCTGCGGGTCATTTCCGCCGGGGTGTGCCAGTCCGGGCCGAACGGCACGGCCGAAGGGCCGATGGTTGGCCAGGCGCCCTCATCTTCCGCCAGAGGCCGGCCACCGTTTTGCGGCGCATGGCAGGAGGCTTTGCGGCCGGCATGGCCAAGCTGAAGGGCGACAGGGGTATTGCCGTGTTGCTGGCAGGCATCGATAATCCGTTTCAATGCCGCCTCGGTTGCATCGTCATAGAGCCCCAGGCATTGCGGTGTCACGCGGCCGCGCGGCTCAACCCCAACCGCCTCGATCACCAGCATGCCGGTTCCGGCCATGGCCAGTCCGCCGATGTGGATCATATGCCAATCGGTCGGCAAACCATCCTCGGCGCTATACTGGCACATCGGTGAGACAATCACCCGATTGTTCAGGGTCAAGCCTCGCAAAGGAAGCGGTTGAAACAGAGCTGCGGTCATTGCGGCGACGTCCTTGCGGTTAAAACATTACTGCTAATTTGTCATCCTCGGGCGCGCCGGCAAATAAAAAAGTTTTGCGGCCATAAGGCTGATGCAAAGGTCAGCCCAACTGCCTGCCGCAGGCCGGACAAGAGAAATCAAGATGGATTGAACCGTTGAAGATTTGGAGCGGGCGATGAGATTCGAACTCACGACTTCAACCTTGGCAAGGTTGCGCTCTACCCCTGAGCTACGCCCGCATTGCTGTGTCATCATTGATGACCATCAAGCGAAGCCGGATAATACGCATCTGGCGGTCGTTTGCAAGTATTTGGTTAAAAAAAAGTCATGCTGTCGGGCGGCGGCAATTTGCCGACAGATGGTCTTTTCCAGAACCCTCGAGACTGCTATTGCAGGGATATCAAACCCGTGCTTGATGGTGTGAAAAGGATCGATAAATGACACAAACGATGCATACGCCCGAGGATGTTTTGGCGCGCCTCGACGCGCTGGCGATCAGCTATACATTGCATCGCCATCCGCCGCTGCGCACGGTCGCCGATTCCAAAGCTTTGCGCGGTGACTTACCCGGCGGGCATTGTAAGAACTTATTTTTGCGCGACCGCAAGGGGCGGATGTGGCTGGTCTCTACCCTGGAAGATCAGCCGATCGATTTGAAAACCCTGGGCGCGCAATTGGGCGGCAGATTATCTTTTGCCAGTGCCGAGCGCTTGCTGAGCTATCTTGGCATCCTGCCGGGTGCAGTCTAGCCGTTGGCGGTGATTAACGACCGCACCCAGGCTGTGACGGTTATTCTCGATGCGGCGATGATGGCCGTTGGCATGCTGAACTTTCATCCCTTAAGCAATGAATTGACGGTCACACTTGCGGCCGCTGACCTGGAACGTTTCATCGTTGATTGCGGACATCAACCAGAGACCCTATCTTTAAGGAGCGAATAATAATCGACAACTTTGGGCATGCGGCCCAGGACTTGTCAGGCGCGGCTTTCGTGCCACCTAATAACAAGACCGATTGGTGAGGGACGAGACAACAATGGAGACGATCATTAACGCCGCTGCGGTGGCAACAGATGTCATCAAAGACGGCTCGACGGCGACGTTTATGGCCGATGTGATTGAGGCGTCGCGCGAAACCCCTGTGATCGTTGATTTCTGGGCACCTTGGTGCGGCCCGTGCAAGCAGTTGGGCCCGGCCTTGGAAAAGGTCGTGACGGATGCCGCCGGGGCGGTCCGCCTGGTGAAGATCAATGTCGATGAAAATCAGGAGCTGGCCGGTCAATTGCGGGTGCAGTCAATTCCGGCGGTGTTTGCGTTCAAAAACGGTCAACCTGTCGACGGTTTTGCCGGTGCATTGCCGGAAAGCCAAATTCGGCAATTTGTCGGTCGCCTAACAGGTGGTGCCGGCGTTGAATCGCCGCTGCAAGAGGCACTTGATACCGCCAAGCAGATGGCCGAGAGCGGCGATCATGAAGGCGCCGCCGGCGTCTACAGCGAGGTGCTGCAGCATGACCCGAAGCATGCCGAAGCGATGGCAGGTCTTGGCCATATGTTGATCGCCCTCGGACATGTGGAACAAGCGCGCGAGCTGTTAGAAGATGCGCCGGCGGAAATCGCCGACAGCGGCGAGATTAAGGGCCTACGGGCAGCGCTGGAGCTGCTTGATCAAACCGCTGAAAGCGGTGACGTGGCCGAGGCTCGGGCCGCCGTCGAAGCCGCGCCGGCAGATCCGGCTGCACATTATGCCTTGGCCATGGCCTTGTTTGGCGATGGCGATCGGGAAGCGGCGGTCACAGCAATGCTGGAAAGCATCGCGCTTAATCGTGCGTGGGATGATGAGGCGGCGCGGAAGCAGTTATTAAAATTCTTCGAGGCAATTGGCCACACTGATCCGCTGACAATGGACGCCCGTCGGCGTTTATCGGCAATCGTGTTTTCATAAGGCAGACAAAACCGTGCACATAAGCCCACCAAAAATCGAGACCCAGTTTGAA
Organism: SAR116 cluster bacterium AG-355-O21; assembly: GCA_003280605.1. Classification (GTDB taxonomy): domain Bacteria; phylum Pseudomonadota; class Alphaproteobacteria; order Thalassobaculales; family Thalassobaculaceae; genus TMED26. The sequence goes on from QCEM01000020.1 coordinate 20,385, forward strand.
GACTTGCCGTTAACGTTGCCGGTCTTCCCGCTGACGGGGGTGCTGCTTCTGCCGCGGGCAAAATTGCCATTGAATATTTTTGAGCCGCGATATCTGAATATGGCTCTGGACGCGATGCGCTCGGACCGGCTGATCGGCATGATTCAGCCGCACCAGGAAAGCGACGGTGATGATCCATCGCAGCTCTATCAAGTTGGCTGCGCCGGCCGGGTCACGAGTTTTTCCGAAACCGAAGATCAAAGATTGCTGATCACATTAACAGGGGTTTGCCGGTTCCGTGTCGCGGAAGAACTGCCAGCCATCCGCGGCTACCGGATGGTGCGGCCGCAATGGGACGATTTTGCAGACGATTTCAAAGTCGATGCGGGCGATATTGATCGTGAACGCTTGCTTGCCTGCTTGAAAGCTTACCTTACCGCCAATCAAATTGAAGCTGATTGGTCGGCTGTTGCCGACTCCTCGGCGGAACGGCTGGTAACCACTTTGGCGATGATTTTCCCCTTCGAGCCAAGCGAAAAGCAGGCTCTGCTGGAAAGCAATACGGTGACCGGTCGCTCGGAAACAATCATGACGTTGATGGAGCTGGCCTCTGCGAAACAGGGGGATGGCAGCCATGTCCGGCACTGACAGCGGCGACGGCAGACAGGTTGATCCGCGGCTGTTGGAGATTTTGGTTTGCCCGATCACCAAGGCACCGCTGCATTTCGACGCGCAAACAAGTGAATTGATCAGTAGCCAAGCAGGTCTGGCATTTCCGGTGCGCGACGGTGTGCCGATTATGTTGATTGATGAAGCCCGGCCGCTGGATCAAGACCCTTTGGCAGCCGGCAAGGCCGCCCTTAACCAGGTTGCGTCGGAAAAGCCATGAGTGCCGATGCGGCGCCCTGGCCGACCGATCTGCAAATCGACCGCGCCAGTAAAACCCTGACAATCGCCTTTGACAGTGGGGAGCGATTTGTGATCGCCGCCGAGTTATTGCGTGTGGAAAGCCCGTCGGCAGAAGTTCAGGGCCATGGCGGTGATCAAAAAAAGATTGTCGCCGGTCGCCGGCATGTTGCCATCATCGGGGCCGAACCGGTTGGTAATTATGCGCTCCGGTTAAGCTTTGACGACCTGCATGATACCGGGCTGTATTCATGGCGGTATCTGTATCAATTGGGTGCCGAGCAAGACCGCATTTGGGCGCAATATTTGGACAATCTCGCCGCCCAAGGATTAAGTCGGGACCCGTGATCGCGGAGACCTTGCGACCATTTTATCGGCCGTTTTATAGGTGTTGTCCGCGCAGCAAGCGTGGGCCGTTGCCGGCGGTGCCCATGGCGCTGCGCATGAACATGGTTTTCAACCGCGGCATCTTGTTGACCAGCCCGAGACCGAGATCGCGGGCGATCCGCACAGGCGGGATATCATTGGAAAACAGCCAGGTAAGGCCGTCGGTTGCGGCCAGTAATGTGGCGATATCAACGCGCCGACTGCGGCGATAGCGGCTGAGCCCTTCATCGCCGCCAATGTCCAGACCCAGACGCCGGCGGTCTACAATAATCTCGGCCAAGGCCGCAATATCACGCAAACCAAGGTTGAACGCTTGGCCGGCAATCGGGTGCATCTGATGGGCCGCATCGCCAACCAACGCCAGCCGGGTGCCGGCGATATCATGGGCGACGGTCAGCGAGAGCGGATAGCTGCTGCGCGGTCCGGCCAACTCAATGGTGCCAAGACTGTCATCAAAACGCCGCAGTAACTCGCCGGCAAAGGCCTGATCATCGAGCCGCATCATCACCGGCACCAGAGCGTCTCGCTCTGACCAAACAATCGAGGCGTATTCCCCGGCCAAGGGCAGCACGGCAAAGGGACCACCGGGCAAAAATCGCTCATGGGCCACATTATGGTGCGGCAATTGATGGCGGATGGTACAGATCATCGCCGTCTGGCCATAGGACCAGCCACTGGTGCGGATGCCGGCCGATTGCCGTAACCATGACTTTGCCCCATCGGCGCCAATAACCATCCGGGCCTGGCCGCCGCTGCCATCACTGAGGGTATAATGCACCCCGGTTTCATCGCGCTGCAGGTCACTGACGCCGTGGCCTGTCAGAATGGTGATGTTACGGCTCTGCTTTGCGGCCTGCTGAAAGCGAGCGCGCAAAAAGCGGTTTTCGATCAGGTGACCCATCGGCTGGTCGCCGGCGTCACGATGGTCAAAATGCAAAAACAGCCGCGAGGGTCCGTCGGTGACACGAATATCCAAAATCGGCGCGGCATGTTCCGCCGGCCACAGCCCAAGGGTCTCCAACATCCGCCGTGACGTATAGGAAATGGCGGTGGTGCGGCCATCGCTGATGTCTGAAATATCGGCCGGCAGGTGCTGACGGTCGATGACGGTGCTGGCGATCCCGGCACTATCCAGGGTGACGGCCATCGCCAAACCTGATAGCCCGGCACCAACAATGACAACTTCACTCTGCATCACGGTCTGCATCCCACACTCATACCCGCTCTATAAATAGGCAGGCGGCAGCGATCTACAACGGGCCAAAGGTCGCAGCTTGGTGTCGGACCGCTGCTATCGCCGACCCACGCTAAAACAGCACAAAAAAAAGGCACTTAAATTTTTGTGTTTAAAAATTAGGCAACGCGAAGCAGTTTTTTACAGAAATTGAAATGCGCCAGAAGGCTAAGAGATTGTTTTACAACATAATAATTATTTTACCATTTCTGGCACGCCGCTTGAAATGCATTCACAGCCCCACGCGCCGGTAGTGGCGATGCGACGGGCTGACGAGAGAGATTTTGGAGGGAAAAATGAAACAATTTAAAACGGTTTTCCGGTCTGCACCCCTTGCTGCCGCCGCCGTATTATTTTCGGCGTTGCCGGCGTCTGCCGCAGTCGAAACTGAAACCGCATTCGTGTTCAACAGCCTATCATTTTTGATGCACGGGTTTTTGGTCATGTGGATGGCCGCAGGCTTCGCGATGCTCGAAGCAGGCTTGGTCCGGACCAAAAACGCTGCGATGCAATGCACCAAAAACATCGGCCTCTACTCGATTGCCGGCCTGATGTATTGGTTGATTGGTTACAATCTGATGTATTTAGACGTCAGCGGTTGGATTGGTTCGCTGGCGATTTGGTCGGCTGAAGACCCAATCAACGCCGACGGCGCATTCATGGCCGCCGAAGATGCGGCCACCTACTCGGCCGGTTCCGACTGGTTCTTCCAAATGGTCTTCGTGGCGGCCACCTGTTCGATCGTTTCGGGTGCCCTAGCGGAACGGATCAAACTCGGGCCATTCCTGATTTTCTCCGTCCTTCTGACCGGTGTCATTTACCCGATCCAGGGTTCATGGACCTGGGGCGGAGGCTGGCTCAGCGAAATGGGTTTCTCTGACTTTGCCGGCTCGACAATCGTGCACTCCGTTGGTGGCTGGGCGGCGTTGACAGGGGCAATCATTTTGGGTGCCCGGAAAGGCAAATATGGTGCCGACGGCCAGATCAATCCGCTGCCGGGATCAAACTTGCCGATGGCAACTTTGGGAACCTTTATCCTGTGGATGGGTTGGTTCGGGTTTAACGGTGGCTCGCAATTGGCCATGGGCTCAGCCGCAGACATCCGCGATATCGGTACCATTTACATCAACACCAACCTGGCCGCCGCCGCCGGCGTCATTGTCGCCATCGTCATGACTCAGATCATGTACAAGAAAGTTGATCTGACAATGACCTTGAATGGTGCGTTGGGTGGTTTGGTTGCGATTACCGCCGAGCCTTTGGCACCCAGCCCCGGCTTAGCGATCTTCGTTGGTGCAATTGGTGGTTTGCTGGTTGTGGTCGCCGTGCCGCTGCTGGACAAGCTGAAAATTGATGATGTTGTTGGTGCCATCCCGGTTCACTTGGTGGCCGGCATCTGGGGAACATTGGCGGTGACCTTCACCGGTGGTGCATCCTTTACAAGCCAGCTTATCGGTATTGTTGCGATTGGCGCTTTCGTCGTCGTCACAACATCGATTGTCTGGTTCATCTTGAAAGCAATTATAGGTATCCGTGTCTCCGAAGAGGAAGAGTTCGTTGGACTTGACCAGTCGGAATGTGGCCTGGAAGCCTATCCCGAGTTCGGTCGTGGTTCTCAGGTCGTCTGATTGACCGCTCCGAAACCGCCGTCAATTTGACGGCAGCATTCCCTCACCTAACTGGCCCGGAAGTTTTCTTCCGGGCCATTTTTTGTTTTTGATGGTGCTTCCGGCATTTCTCATGTGTGACTTTAATAATGGTTTATAACCTGCTATCATTGTGAGGTTATTTGCTTTATGTGGGGATCTGGAGAGAAAAATGCCGACCACATCGCGTCCGATTGACAGTGGCGGATTTATTTCCGCCGAGCTGAAGCACGCCATGTTGCGGTTGCTTCGCCAGACCGTTGGCTTGCTGGTGACGGTGGTCGCCGTGCTGTTACTGGTCACCTTGGCAGGCTATGACGCAGGTGACGGCTCATTGAATTCAACTGTCCAGACGTCGACCAAGAATCCCCTCGGCATGTTTGGTGCCATTGTCGCCGACCTCGCCCTGCAAACCATTGGCGCGGCCGTTTATCTGTTGACGGTGATCCTTTGTGTTTGGGGGTTGCGGCTGATGTCCCAGCGCTGGGGCGGGGCCTGGCTTAAATTTGCCTGTTTGCCAACCGCCTTACTGACGGCGGCAGCGGCTGCGGCGGCGGTTACAAAGCCTGAAAGTTGGCCGTATCCTGCCGGTGTCGGTGGCTTTACAGGTGAACTGATCTTAGCCAAGACAAGCACCTTGATTGCCGCCTCATGGGCGGTTGACCGCCTTGAGGTTGGCATTGGCTTTGGCTTGCTCACGCTTGCCCTGCTTGGCCCCTGCCTTGGGTTGAGCTTTGCAGAATGGCGGCGGTTGACAACAACTCTGGTATCGGCCGGGCCACCGATGTGGCGTTTTCTGCAACGCTGTTGGCTGCGCGGCAATGGTCTTGGCCGCGATCTATGGGGGCGGGGTAAACTGGTTACCGAAGCCTGGCAGGGTGGTCGCCAGGAGCCGCGGTTCGAGGCCGCATCAACACCGAGCATGGCAGGTTATGACGGCACGGCGGCAGATGCTGAGCCATCAATTGACGGCGGGTCGCGGGTTGCCGGCAAGCGCCGCAGTTTAGCGGCCGGCCCCCGAAAGGCCCCAAAAGTTGAGGTGAAAACCAAAGCCCCGCCAGCAGATCGATCACGTCAAACCAAGCTTGATCTCGGTTCGGCCGCCGGGTTTGAGCTGCCCGAAATCGACCTTTTGTCACCGCCGGAGGTCCATACGCGCAGCAAACCCGATAGTGATGCGTTGTCCGCGAATGCCCGCATGCTTGAGACTGTATTGCAAGACTTTGGCGTGAAGGGTGAGATCACAAAAGTACGCCATGGCCCGGTTGTCACCTTGTATGAGTTAGAACCGGCACCGGGAACAAAATCATCTCGTGTGATTGGCTTAGCAGATGATATTGCCCGCTCGATGAGCGCGATATCGGTCCGTGTGGCCGTGGTTCCCGGACGCAATGCCATCGGCATTGAGTTACCCAATCAGGGCCGGCAAACAGTTTTCTTACGCGAACTATTGGAAAGCCCGGCTTTTGACGGCAATGCGATTAAACTAGGGATTGGCCTTGGGAAAGATATCGGCGGTGAACCGGTCACAGTTGATTTGGCACGGATGCCACATTTGTTGATTGCGGGAACCACAGGTTCAGGAAAATCCGTGGCCGTAAACACCATGATTTTGTCGCTGCTTTACCGCCTCACGCCGGAGCAGTGCCGATTCATTATGATCGATCCAAAAATGCTCGAACTATCGGTCTATGACGGCATTCCACATCTGCTGAGCCCGGTTGTCACGGATCCGAAAAAAGCCATTGTGGCGCTGAAATGGACTGTCCGCGAGATGGAAAGTCGCTATCGGGCGATGTCCAAATTGGGGGTCCGAAACATTGAAGGTTATAACAAGCGCCTGGCTGAAGCGCGCCAGAAAGGTGAGGTGCTGAAACGGCGGGTGCAAACAGGTTTCGATTCTGAAACAGGCAAGCCTGTTCACGAGGATGAACCGCTGGATCTGTCGCCATTGCCATTCATTGTGGTGGTGATTGATGAGGTTGCCGATTTGATGTTGGTGGCCGGCAAAGATATTGAAGGTGCGGTGCAGCGTTTAGCGCAGATGGCCCGCGCCGCCGGCATTCATGTGATCATGGCCACCCAGCGCCCGTCGGTGGATGTGATTACCGGCACCATCAAGGCCAATTTCCCCACCCGGATCAGTTTCCAAGTCACATCGAAAATCGATAGTCGGACAATTCTTGGCGAGCAAGGTGCCGAACAGTTACTGGGCCAAGGTGATATGCTGTATATGGCAGGCGGTGGCCGCATCACCCGTGTGCATGGGCCATTTGTTTCCGATGAAGAGGTCGAAGAGGTGGTCGCACATCTGAAGGTCCAAGGCGAGCCGGAATATGATGAGGCCATCACCGATGACGCAGAGAGCGATGACAGTGATTTTGACGCCCTGCGTGGCGGCGAAGGCGGCGGCAGCGGTGATGAGCTGTACGATCGTGCCGTGGCGATCGTCAGCCGCGAGGGCAAAGCCTCAACCAGCTTTATTCAACGCCACCTAAAAATCGGCTACAACCGGGCCGCAACAATCATTGAACAGATGGAAAAAAATGGTGTCGTCGGGCCTGCAAACCATGTCGGCAAACGCGAAATTTTAGTCGGCGACCACAGCGCTGACGCTTAAGGCTTGTCAAGCAGGCCGTCCTCGGCCACATCTATCACATGAGAATTCTGTGGACATTTTTGGTGGTGGCCGTCCTGGCTGCAGCATTTGGCCAAGCAACGCCGGCGCAAGCGGCATCGACGCCGCTGTCGGCCCAACGGCAAGCCCATATCGAGAGAATCGAACGCTATTTTGGTGATCTGAAAGCGATGGCCGCGCATTTCTTGCAGGTCTCCAGCAACGGCCGCATGGCGCGTGGGCGGTTTTATTTATGGCGGCCGGGTCGGATGCGGTTTGAATATGATCCGCCAAGTCCGATCCTGATCGTTTCTGACGGCAAGTGGGTGTCTTACACTGATAATGAATTGGAGCAGACCACCCTGGTGCCGTTATCGCGGACACCGTTGGCGGTGCTGGTGAAGGACCCGATTTCGCTGGCCACAAGCACTGAAATTTTAGCGGTAGAACAGGCGGCAGGGATTTTGCGAGTTGCTTTTCAGATGCCCGATGACCCGGATGCAGGGATCTTGAAACTGGCCTTCACCCAGCAACCGTTTGAATTGAAGCAATGGACCATCACCGATGCACAGGGCACCGAAGTGCGGGTCACACTGATTGATGCGATTCGCGGTGAGCGTTTTGATCAGGATTTATTTGTTGTCCAACATCCCAAAGACAGCGTGCCGACCGAACGCTGACGGCGGCCGTCAAGCCTGCCGGCGAAACGGCCGGATCAGCAGTGCGGCAATGCTTTCATCCCTGCGGCCTTGCACACCAATGGTCATCTCCGGATAGCGTTTGGTCGGGCTTCGGGATTTAAAGACGGCATCCCATAAACTCAAAACCGAGGCGTAATTGGCATCTGTGTCCTGTCGCCGGTCATGGTGATGCACCCAGTGGATTGCCGGGGTGACGATGATCCAACTGAGCCATTGCTCAAAACCGCGCGGCAGCCGCAGATTAGAGTGATGGAAAATCGCTGCGGCAAGCAGCACGGTTTCAAACACCACGATCGAGATGAACGGCAGATCAAGGGCGATAATCACCAGCACTCGGAAAGCTGCCGACAGCAAAACCTCGCCGAAATGAAAGCGCAGTGCCGAGGTCGCATCAAGGAACTGGTCAAGGTGGTGAATTTCATGGAACCGCCATAACCATGGCAGCACATGGTTGGCGCGGTGCCAGCCATAAATCAGCATATCCAAGATCAACAGATCAATCAGCAGCGGTCCAAGGCCGACCCAACCGGCCGGCCGCCACGCCGGTGCCGCCGCCGCCGCCCATGCCGATAGCGGCAAAATAATCAGTGGTGACATGATGGCGTTAACCAGCCACAAACCCCCGTTACGGCCTAGCCGTGACCAGCCGCCCAGCCGCTTAACTGCCGGTGCCAACCATTCAATCAGCACGAAGCCGGCGAACCATAGGCCAACCACAGCTGCTTTCCAGTCGATCAAAATTTGCGTCACATCGGGCATAGAGCTGATATGATAGCAAAACGAAGTGGCGGCAATTCTTATTTATGAGGAATTTTGATAATGACAGCTTTACCGTTGGTTGGTGTTTCCGCGTGCCGCCAGGAGCTGGACGGCCATGTCAGTCAACGTTGTTCTGAAAAATACCTCAGTGCGGTAAGTCTTGATGCCGGGGCTATACCGATGATGATCCCGGCCCTGCCGGCGCCGCTGGATGTGGCTGCCTTGGCCGAAAAACTCGACGGTTTACTGTTGACCGGCAGCCCGTCGAATGTTGAGCCGCATTTATACCAGGGGCCTGCCAGTGTCGACGGGACCGCCCATGATCCGGCCCGTGACGGCACAACCTTGCCGCTGATCCGCGCGGCGGTCGCCGCCGCCGTCCCGGTATTTGCAATTTGTCGCGGATTGCAGGAATTGAATGTCGCTTTCGGCGGCAGCTTGCATCAGCGGGTTTTTGATCTTCCCGGGCATTTCGATCATCGCATGCGCCGCGATGTGGATAGCGCCGCACGGTATCGGGTGGCGCATTCGATTGCGGTCACCGAAGCAGGTTTGCTGGCCTCGATTTGGGGCGACGACAGCAGTCGTTTGGTCAACTCCTTACACGCCCAAGCGATTGACCAAGTTGCCCCTGGGGTGAGGGTCGAGGCGGTCAGCCCTGATGGTATTGTCGAGGCGATTAGTGTGCGCGATGCGCCGGCTTTTGCCCTTGGCGTGCAGTGGCATCCAGAATGGCCGCGGCCGCTTGAAGCGCATAATCAGCAGTTATTTGCCGCCTTTGGTGCCGCTTGCCGCGCGCGCGCGGCAGGTCGCGGCAGAACCGCCCAAGCGGCGGAATAATCAGCCCGCCGTCGTCTTGTTATCGGCGTGACTTAGGGTTAAGTGAACGCTCGGGTTTCAACCAAAAATGCCGCCGTTACGCGGTTCAATTTAAAGTGAGTTGTTAAAATGGATCATGTACTTGCCCCTTGGACGCCGACAAGCGTGCCGATTCACGGGTCTGACCAAAGCTTTCCGATCCGGCGGATTTTCTGCGTTGGTCGAAACTACGCTGCCCATGCCCGCGAAATGGGCCATGATCCGGACCGTGAAGCACCGTTCTTTTTTATGAAACCTGCCGATGCGGTTCGCACCGACGGGCAGATGTCATATCCGGTGGCGACCGCCGATCTGCACCATGAAATCGAACTGGTGGTCGGCTTGGCCGCAGGCGGCACCAATATTGCCGTTGAAGACGCCAATGATCTGATCTGGGGCTATGCCGTCGGCCTTGATATGACGCGCCGCGATTTACAAGCCGAGGCCAAAAAGCAAGGTCGCCCCTGGTGCATGGCGAAAGGGTTTGATAATTCGGCACCGATGGCGGCGATGCATCCAAAATCCGCGACCGGGGTCATCGACAGCGCCGACATTTGGTTGAAAGTTAATGGCGAGATACGCCAACAATCGACCGTTGCGGCACTGATTTGGTCAATCCCTGAGACCATTGCCTATCTGTCCGAGTTGGTTGAACTGAAGGCCGGCGATTTGATTTTCACCGGCACCCCAGAAGGTGTGGCCGCTGTCGCCCGCGGTGATAAATTAGAAGGTCATGTTGATGGTTTGACCGATCTCAATGTGACGCTTGTTTAAGGCCCACTCACCACCTCCCTGACAATAAGAAAGTGGCAACATGCGCATTACAACCTGGAATATAAATTCGGTGCGGCTACGCTTAGATCAAGTTTTGCGGCTGCTTGATGACGTTGCCCCTGATGTCTTGTGCTTGCAGGAAATCAAAGCCCAAGACCATCAATTCCCGACAGAGGTCCTGGCCGCCGCCGGTTATCCGCATATCGCCCTGCGTGGCTTCAAAGGCTATAACGGCGTGGCCACAATTTCACGCCGGCCGTTGACGGCCCAGCCGGCCCATGACTGGTGCGGCCGCGCCGATGGCCGGCACGTGGCGGCGGTGCTTGATGACGGCATTGAAGTGCATAATTTTTATGTGCCGGCAGGCGGCGACGTGCCGGACCCGGACGAAAATGATAAATTCGCCCACAAGCTTCAATTCCTTGATGAAATGCAAAGCTGGTTTGCAGCTCATCGGCGCCCCCAGGGCGAGATGATCTTGGTCGGTGATTTAAACATCGCACCGTTAGAAAGCGATGTTTGGAATCACAAACAATTGCTGAAAGTCGTCTCGCATACGCCGGTTGAAACGGCCGCCTTAGCGGCCTTTCAATCCGCCGGTCAATGGGTTGATGCGGTGCGTCAAATTATTCCCGCAAGTGAGCCTTTATATTCCTGGTGGAGCTATCGCGCCCGTGATTGGTCAGCAGCTGATAAGGGGCGCCGACTTGACCATATTTGGGTCACGCTGGGATTGGCCGGACGCATTCGTGCAGCCCAGGTGCACCGTGATGTTCGTGGCTGGGAGAAGACCTCTGACCATGCACCTGTCACTGTGGATATTGATTGACCCGGCACGCCTTCCGTGGCAAAGAGACGGGCATTGAGAGAGTTGTAGAGAATAGTTTGAATCGCGTGCTCGCGGGCGCCAAAGAGGACCTAACTCGGCGTGAAAAAAAACCCCCTGAAAATACCTGACTCTCAATAGTCGTTTTGCCGGCGCGGCTGCCATTCCGGTGGTCGTGCGGTTTACCAACGATGCAGATTTTCAGTGGTGTTTGATGATTCGGATGTAAGGACAGAGATAGAAATGTTTGACGTTTATCGTAAAGAAATTGACTGGGGTGGCCGCAAGCTGGTTTTGGAAACCGGCAAGGTTGCCCGCCAAGCTGATGGCGCCGTGGTTGCCACGCTTGGGGAGACCACCGTGCTATGTACCGTCGTCGGCGCTAAGTCGCCGCGCGAAGGGATCGACTTTTTCCCATTGTCGGTTCACTACCAAGAAAAAACCTTTGCTGCCGGTAAAATTCCAGGCGGCTTTTTTAAGCGTGAAGGGCGGCCAAGTGAAAAGGAAACCCTGACCTCGCGCCTGATTGACCGGCCGATCCGGCCGCTGTTCGTCAAAGGCTATAAGAACGAGACGCAGGTCATCTGCACCGTCTTGTCGCATGATATGGAAAATGATCCTGATATCGTCGCCATGGTCGGCACATCAGCGGCCTTGACGATCTCCGGCTTACCCTTCCTTGGCCCCATCGGGGGCTGCCGGGTTGGCTATAAAGAAGGCGCGTTTATGCTCAATCCGACAATGGATGAGATGGCCAGCAGTGACCTTGACCTCATTGTTGCCGGCACCCAAGAAGGTGTGCTGATGGTTGAATCACAAGCCCAAGAGCTGTCGGAAGAGATCATGCTTGGGGCGGTTGTGTATGGCCATGAGCAGATGCAAACGGTGATTAATGCGATCATCGACTTGGCCGAAGCCTGTGCCAAAGAGCCGATCGATGTGCCACCGCCGGCCGCCGAGCTGGCCACGGTTGCCGATCGCTTCAAAGCCATTGAAGATGATTTGCGCACGGCCTATCAAGAGCCCAACAAGACCGAGCGGCAAACCCAGATCGCTGCCGCCAAAGACAAAGCTATGGGGCTGGTCAGCGAGGATGGCGAAAAGAAAGTCGCAGGCGAGATCTTCAAGAAAATGGAAGCTGACATCGTCCGTAACTCAATCCTTGATACAGGCTTGCGGATTGATGGCCGGGATACCAAAACGGTCCGCCCGATTGTCTCGGAAGTTGGTATCTTGCCGCGCGCCCATGGCTCGGCGCTGTTTACCCGTGGTGAGACTCAAGCCTTGGTCGTCGCCACTTTAGGCACAGGCCAGGATGAACAGATCATCGACGCCCTTGAAGGCGAATATCGTGAACACTTCATGCTGCATTACAACTTCCCGCCGTATTCGGTCGGCGAAGCAGGCCGGGTCGGCTCCCCGGGGCGGCGTGAAATTGGCCATGGTAAGTTAGCATGGCGGGCAATGAAGCCATTGCTGCCAAGCAAAGAAGACTTCCCCTACACCATGCGGGTTGTCTCCGAAGTCACGGAATCCAATGGCTCGTCTTCCATGGCGACGGTTTGCGGTACGTCATTATCATTGATGGATGCAGGTGTGCCATTGCCGCGGCCTGTCGCCGGTATTGCCATGGGCTTGATCAAAGAGGGTGATCGGTTTGCGGTTTTATCCGATATCCTTGGTGATGAAGATCATCTTGGCGACATGGACTTTAAGGTCGCCGGCACCTCGGCAGGTGTTACCTCGTTACAGATGGACATCAAGATCACCTCGATCACGCGCGAGATTATGGAAGTGGCCCTTGGTCAAGCCTGTGACGGACGGTTACATATTCTTGACGAGATGGCCAAAGCGCTGACCGGTGCCCGCGACGGGGTGTCGGCAAATGCGCCGCGGATTACCACCATCAGTGTGCCGAAGGACAAAATTCGTGATGTCATCGGCTCAGGCGGTAAAGTCATCCGCGAAATCTGTGAAGTCACAGGGGCTAAGATCGACATCGACGATGACGGCACCATTAAAGTCGCAGCATTGGATGACGCCTCCGGGCAAGCGGCGATTGACTGGATCCGCGGCATCACCGCTGAGCCGGAAATGAATGTTGTTTATGACGGTAAAGTCGTGAAGACAGTGGACTTCGGTGCCTTTGTGAACTTCCTTGGCAATCGTGACGGTTTGGTTCACATCAGCGAATTACAAGCTGACCGGACCACAAAAACCACCGATATCGTTAACGATGGTGATGCCGTCAAGGTCAAGGTCATTGGCTTTGATGATCGCGGTAAGGTCAAACTGTCGATGCGGGCCGTTGACCAGGCCACCGGTGAAGACCTAGAACCGGATGGGCGTCCTGAAAGCGAGCAGACGCGGAAGCCGCGTGGGCCACGTCGTCGGGACGATTAATCAGACTGTTTCAAGAGGGGCCGCTGGCCCCTCTTTTTTGATCAAATGGGGATTTTCAAATCGGGGTTAAGAACCGATGGGCATTGATTTACCGGCCCTCATTGGCCATCGCGGGGCCGCCGCCGTCGCCCCGGAAAATACCCTTGCCGGCCTGTCCGCAGCACATCAAGCAGGGGTTACCTGGGTTGAAGTAGATGTTAAGCTGAGCGCCGATAACGTCGCGATCTTGATGCATGACGACGATTTGCGGCGCACCACCGATGGCCATGGACCGGTGCGTCAAAAAACCTTTGCCGAGATTGCGGCCTTAGATGCAGGCAGCTGGTTCGATGATCGCTTTAAAGCTGAAGCGGTGCCAACACTGCAGGCCGGTTTGCAACATCTGCAAGCGCTTGATCTTGGCCTCAACCTTGAGATCAAGCCATGCCGCGGGCGGGGACCGCAAACAGCAGCGGTTGCGGCAGCGGTTTTAGCGGCCCATAATTTTCCCCTCGAACAGGTGTTAATCACCAGCTTTGATTGGACCGCGATTGCCTGGCTTGCCGAGCACGCGCCTCGTTGGCATCGCGGTTTGTTGGCGGAAAACCTGAACTGTGATTGGCAGGCCAGCAGTCAGGCGCTTGGTTGTGTGTCCTTGCATGTGGCCGATAGCGCCGTTGATCGCGAAGCGATTGGCAAAATCCATGACGCCGGCATGTGTGCCGCCGCCTATACGATTAATTCGGTTCACCGTGCAGCCGCTCTCAGGGCCGCTGGGCTTGATGCGGTGATCACCGACGACCCCGGCCAGCTTTTGCCGGTGCTGCCGGCTGACGGCGCTTAAATGGCCGCTCAGCGGCAGGTTTGCTGACCGCAATTATTTCGCTCATTGCTTGGCATTGAATTGAACCCGCCGGCATTTCCCCTTAGGATTGCGATATGCGCACTCTTGCCCCGCGCACGTGCCCTAATCGACCTCGGATTTAAACACCTTAACCTGTCCGCCACCTGTCGTGGCCAGAGCTGTCAGAAAGGATGATGCCGCCATGCGCTTGGTGATTGCCATGATGCAACATGAAACCAACACTTTCTCGCCTGTGCCAACGCCATTGGCGCGGTTTTCACGTGGTAATGTTGCGCCTGAACCTTTGCAAGGTGAGGCGGCGCGTGCGGCCTATGCCGGAACCGGCTCGGCCCTGGGGGCGTATTTGGAACTTGCCGATGCCGCCGGTGCCGAAGTGGTCCTGCCGATGGCTGCGAATGCCGCCCCGAGTGGGCCTGTTGAAGATGCCGCCTATGACTTCATGACCGATCAAATTTGTGCTGCCGTTGCCGCCGGCTGTGATGGGGTCTTGCTGCATTTACACGGTGCTATGGTGACGCAAACTCATGAGGATGGAGAGGGACCGTTGTTGCAACGCTTACGGGCGATTGCCCCTGATCTGCCGATTGCCGTGGCGCTTGATATGCACGCTAACCTGTATCCGGCACTTATTGATGCCGCCGACATTGTTGCCGGCTATCAGACTTATCCGCATACCGATGTTTATGAGACCGGCATGCGTGCAGGCCGGCCGCTGATTGAGATGATTCGCAGCGGTCGCCGGCCGGCGATGGCATGGGGTAATCGGCCGATGCTGCCACATGTGATGCGGCAAGGCACGGCAGATGGCCCGAATCATGCGATTCAAGCGTTGGCGCAGCGGTTCGAACGCCAGGGGGCCTTGTCGGCAAGCTTTTTCACAGGCTTCCCGCACGCCGATATTCGGCTTGCCGGCTCCTCGGCGGTGGTTGTCACCGATGGTGATCAACGGGCGGCCCAGCAGATGTGCGATGAACTGCTGGATTTGGCCTGGGAGCGCCGACAAGACTTTGTCTATGAGATTGAACCTCTGGCCCAGTCAATCGCCCGTGCACGCGGCTTAAGCGATGGTCCGATCGTACTTTTGGACCATTATGATAATGCCGCCTCAGGGGGCTCGATGGACACCATGGCGGTGATTAAGGAAATCATCGAAAAAGGCTTGGAGGACGTGGCCATTTTCGCGGTTTGTGATCCGCTTGCCGTGCAGCAGATTATGGCCGCCGGCATCGGCAATGACGTGCAGGTGGAATTAGGCGGCAAGAATGACTTGCCGACAGTCGACCATAAAGCCGCACCGCTATCGGTGACCGGGCGGGTGAAGTTGATTTCGGATGGCCGCTTCACAAACCTTGGGCCGATGGGTCGCGGGGTGCGTGGTGATATGGGACCCACAGTTGTGCTGGACACAGGCAAGGCTGAAATCGTGGTGATTTCCTATCATGTGGAGCCAAATGACTTGGCCTGTTTCCTGAGCCTTGGCATTGATCCGCGACAGAAACGCTATGTCATGCTGAAAAGCCGCGTGCATTGGCGCGCCGGCCTTGGCGATCTTGCCAAGTCAGTAGTCGAATGTGCCGGCGTCGGTGTTTGCACTTCCGATTACGACAGTCTGGCGTTCAAGAATGTGCGCCGGCCGATTTACCCGTTAGACCCGGATGCCTCGCCCGACGCAAGCAATTAGCGGCGCAGACCCAAACGCTGGATCAAGGTTTGATAGCGGCTTTCTTCTTTACCTTTGAGGTAATCGAGCATGCGGCGACGTTGGCCGACCATGATCAACAGGCCGCGGCGCGAATGAAAATCCTTCTTATGGGTCTTCAAATGCTCGGTGAGGTTTAAAATCCGCTCGGTCAAAATCGAGACCTGGACCTCGGGCGAACCAGTGTCGCCTTCTTTGGTCGCAAATTCGGTGATCAGTTCTTGTTTACGTTCCGGTGTAATCGACATCGTAAATCCATTCCCTAGAAGTTTAAAACACGGATCGGAAAAACTCGCCCACCGTCAATGCGTGAAATTGCGACCGGTTGTTCGCCATCGGTGGCGTAGACCAAATCACCTTCTTGCAGGTCCCCCAATTTGCCCCGGTCGATCACACGAAAGACCGACACCGGTTGACCTTGACGCAGGCGTGTAACCTCTTCACCTTGAAGAACCAGAGCCGGGATGTCGTCCAGCGCTGTATCGACAGGCAAGAGATGTTCGAAAGCGGCCGGAATATGCTCCAAAGACCGCAAGGAATCCAGTGAAATCGACCGCGCCAGTGAAAACGGTCCAACCCGCAGCCGGCGCAGCTCGGCAATATGACCGACAGTTCCGAGCGCAGCCGCTAAATCGCGGGCCAATGAGCGCATATAAGCACCTTTGCCCGAGGTCACCGCAAAGCGGGCGTGATCTCGGTCGATCATCTCAACCAAGGTGAAGTCACGGATATCAACAATCCGGCTAGAAATGGTCACGTCCACATCATTGCGGGCCAGGTCATAGGCCCGTTGGCCGGCAATTTTCACGGCCGAAAACTTTGGTGGCGTTTGCTCGATATGGCCAATAAATGCCGCCAGCGCAGCCTTGATTGCGGCGCCATCAGGGCGGTGGTCGCTCTCCTCAATGACCGTGCCTTCAATGTCATCGGTTGTTGTCGCTTGCCCCCAACGCAACACGAAATGATAGTCCTTGCTGGCATCCATCACATAGGGAACGGTTTTGGTCGCTTCACCAAGGGCGATGGGTAAAATGCCGGTGGCGATCGGGTCAAGGGTGCCTGCATGGCCGGCTTTATTGGCGTTAAAGACCCGGCGAACCACACCGACGGCTTGGGTCGAGGTGATATTCCCTGGTTTATCAAGGATGACCCAACCGTGAACCGGATTGCCGCGCCGCCGTGATCCCATTTGCTAGCTACCTGCCATGGAGCCGTCGTCGGCTTCTTCATCGTCGCTTTGAAGGTCGCGGGCAACAGCGGGTTGTCGGAAAAGCGCGTCGATCTTGCTGGCGGTATCAAAGCTTTCGTCGGCGCGGAATCGTAAGATTGGGATATGCCGCAAGCGAACCCGTTTTGCCAGTTGTCCGCGCAGAAATGGTGCCGAGCGGCCAAGGGCTTGCAAAACCGGGCCTAAATCCACACCGCCCAACGGCATCACAAAGACGCTGGCATTCTTTAAGTCGGGACTGACCGAGACTTCGGTGACGGTGATGGAGATGCCGACAAAGGCCGGGTCACGCAAGGTGTCGCGGCGCAATAAATCTGACAGCGCATGGCGAATTTCTTCGCCAACCCTTTGCTGGCGCAAGCTTGGGGCATTGCCGCCATGGGCATTATCCGAGGAACCACCACGGGCCATAATCAGATCTCAGGTTAAGGGTGTTAAGATGCCGCCAAAGACTGGTCGCTTGCTTCGAAATCGCGAACCACCTCTTTGACATCAAAACATTCGATCACATCGCCGACTTGCAGGTCATTGTAGCCCTCAAACGCGGCACCACATTCGTAACCTTCGCGCACGTCCTTCACCTCGTCCTTGAAACGCTTCAGCGTTTTCAACGTGCCTTCATGGATAACCACGTTATCCCGCAGCAAGCGCACCTTGGCACCGCGGCGAATGCTGCCGTCGGTAACCAAACAGCCGGCAATTTTGCCAACCTTGGTGATGTTGAAGGTTTCTTTGATTTCGGCATTGCCGAGGAATTCTTCCTTCAAGTCCGGGGCCATCAGACCGGTCAGCACAACCTTCATGTCGTCGATCAGGTTGTAGATGATCGAATAATAGCGGATATCAATACTTTCACGCCTTGCCAATTCACGGGCCTGGGGGTTGGCGCGAACGTTAAAGCCGATGACGATCGCATCGGAGGCTTGGGCCAGGGTGACATCGGATTCGTTAATGCCGCCGACAGCCCCATGCAAGACTCGCATGGCAACTTGATCATTGACCAATTTATCGAGGGTTGAGCGGATCGCCTCGAGCGAGCCATGGACATCGGCCTTAATCACCACAGGCACCTCGCGGGCTTCGCCGGTGGCAATTTTCGTCAACATTTGCTCAACGGTTCCGCGTGCCCCTGCGGTTGCCTGTTTTTCACGCAGGACCCGTTGACGATAGTCAACGATTTCCCGCGCCCGAGCTTCGCTATCGACGACCACAAAATCATCACCGGCAACAGGTGTGCCGCCGAGACCCAGCACTTCCACC
>QCEM01000021.1 GCA_003280605.1 SAR116 cluster bacterium AG-355-O21
GGGCCACATAGAACATCGAAATAATGGCCGGCCCGACGATAGCAATGCCAATGCCAGCGGCGGTTGCCGACAGAATGACCAACCATGTTGAGGAGTCGGCAAGAAGTGCAAATGCCCGCTCAAAACTATGATCTTGGTCAAACATTTTTAATGCTGACGGCAAGATCCCAATGATATTTAAACTGCCGATGCAGATTGTCTTATAGCGCTCACGACGATTATCGATGATGCCGACGACAATCGTTGGCGCCATTCCAAAAAAGACCAAAAAAGCCACCGGAACAAATGTCATCAGGACAGACAACACAAGTAAGGCGAGAAGGACCCGATTAGCCGGGCTTAAATATTTTCCAGCCATAGCGCTTGCTACCCCTTACCGATGGCCCAAAGAATAAAAATAACCGAACTGCCCACGGCACCAATAATACCGGCGATGATG
Source organism: SAR116 cluster bacterium AG-355-O21 (assembly GCA_003280605.1). Taxonomy (GTDB): domain Bacteria; phylum Pseudomonadota; class Alphaproteobacteria; order Thalassobaculales; family Thalassobaculaceae; genus TMED26. The sequence goes on from QCEM01000021.1 coordinate 440, forward strand.
GCGGCCACTTGATCACCGATTTCATGTGCGATCATGCTGCGGTTCTCCAGAACTTTATTGATCGAATTGACCTGTTCCGTATGGCTTGAATAGGCTTTGACCGCGCGCGAAAACTCGACTCGATCTTTTTGCAAAGCAGAGCCGTCATTGAGCAAATCCAAAATATCCGACAAGATACCTTTTTCACCAACCGCACTGATTTTTTTGCTCATCGCTTCGCGGGTTCGCAGGTTATGAAACTGCTCAAAAACGACCGACGCCAAAGACACGAACCAGGCACAAAGATTCGGCACCGGCGGCAGCTCAATATCTTTTTGCAGGCGCGCCAAAATGGATAACGCCGTGAGCAGTTCCAAAATCGGCGGCACATCTTCACCGTTCAGCGCGTCGAACTCCTCCTGCTCAAAAGGAAAATTGTGAGCCATCATGAAGGCGGCGATATGTTTGTCGAAAGGCAGCTGCGATTGGTCTTGCGTGACCGCTGCCGCATCTAGTCCACGCAGCAGATCGGCAGCATCAAAAACCATCGCATCGACAAGCAACGGGCTTAGGCAATGGCTATTCGGATTAAGCTTATATAAAACGCGCTCTAATCCATCACCCCAGTTATTGGTGTCCAGAAGCGCCGGCAGGCCCTCAAAAACACTCAACAGCGGCAGATATTCAGACTGTGATCGTGACTGCAACGCGACCCAGTTTTTTGCGAACCGCGACCGTATGATAGATGTCAGCACGTTCAATTTGCGCTCGTCCGTCGTATGCGCTGCCAAAGCTGTTCCAACCCCGGCCAGTTGCACTGCCATACCGTGATGGCGAATTGGCCCTGTTGGATCCAAGGCGATGCACATATTCGTGACCAAGGTCTCGTTGGGAATTGTATTTATATCTCGGACAAACTGATTGGGGCCGACAACGGCCCGAATATGCCCCAATACTTCGGAATCATTTAAGCTGTCGTTCAGCCATTTATCAAAAGTTGCGGCCCGGATGATGGCCGCTGCACTGGGCCAATCATTGCCCAACAAATAGGACGCACTGCGGGCATTTTCGGCTTTCTCGGTGCCAATTTGTAGGGCAACGGCCGCCCGTTTGACTTGCGCCAATTGTTTTGGCGCCGATTGTCGGCCATTTAGCCAGGCATCAATATCACGCAGGTTCCAACGCAATTGCGGATCATCGTGCAGCATGCCGCGCAACAGCTCGGTAATATTGAACTGAAAGCGGGTTTTCGGCATCAATGCCGCAAAGCTGCTTTTGGCGATTTTCTCTTGGATGATGACGCTAGGTTCTTCGGTCTCCATCGGCGGCTTGCCCAGGAGCAAACTTAAAATTGTCACCCCAAGGGCATAGATATCATCGGCTTGGGTGCCCTCGCCGCGGGCTTCCGGATCGGCGGCAGCGATTGGCACGGCTTCAAATTGTGCTGCTTGTGCATAGGCCGGCGGCCCCGAGCTCGCATCCCCAATAACAATCGCGCTTTTGGTTTCATCGATGAAATATAGGTTTTCAAACCGAATGCTTCGATGGGTTTTTTTATATGAGTTCAAGATATCAAGCGCCTCAACCGCCGGAACGATCAAGGCTTGAATAACTTTATCCTCCGCAAAGCCTGCCCCTGTTTCACGCAATGCTGCGGCAACCTGCCCGCCCTTCGGCATTTGGTAAATCAAAAATAGATGCTCTGCGCCGGTTTCCGGCCATTTAACGACCGCCCAGTGAACAGCACGCATAAAGCCGGCAGAAGTAATGCTGCAGGCATCTTTGAAGAAGTCCAACCGTGCGGTCAGCCGCGGATCGCACAACAAGCCGAACATTGTCGGGATTTCAGATTCCAGCTGTCGCACCGCGTAAGCCTCGGCAGTCGGGGTATTAAACTCAGGCAACAATGAATCGGCGTAAACCTCATACGCATTTTCGATTGTGAACCGGTCGTTCTCAGACATATATGCCCCTACGCGCAAGAATAGGAAAAGTACAAAAAGTCACACGCGGTAGACGGGAACGGTCTTAGTTAAATTCATGTACTCCTTAAATATTATCACGTTGGTTTTAATCCGCAAAGGGATCCTGAACCAAAATTGTGTCTTCCCGTTCCGGACTGGTTGACACCATGCCGACGGGTGCGGCGATGAGTTCCTCGATCCGGCGAATATATTTGATGGCATTCGCAGGCAATTGCGCCCAGGAACGCGCACCACGTGTGCTTTCCGACCAACCCTCGACAGTCTCATAAACTGGTTGAACGGCAGCTTGAGCGGCAGGATTTGCCGGCAAGTAATCGAGCTTTTCACCATTTAAAGAATAGCCGACACAGACTTTAATCTCCTCCAGCCCGTCCAGCACATCTAGCTTAGTTAAGGCGATGCCTGACACACCGCCAACCTTGATCGCTTGCCGAACCATTACCGCATCAAACCAACCACAACGGCGTTTGCGGCCAGTCACAGTGCCAAATTCGTGGCCGCGCTCACCCAATAAGGTGCCAATTTCGTCATCCAGCTCGGTTGGAAACGGACCTGTGCCAACACGTGTCGTATAGGCCTTTGCGATCCCCAGCACATAACCAATCGCGGTCGGGCCGATCCCGGACCCTGTTGCAGCCTGCCCGGCAACCGTATTCGAGGAGGTCACAAACGGATAAGTGCCATGGTCAATATCCAACATTGCCGCCTGCGCACCTTCGAACAAAATGCGCCGCCCACGGCGACGCATGTCATCAAGGCGCGCCCATGAACGACCGGCAAACGGCAAAATCAAGGGTGCGACTTGTTGCAGCTTCGCAAGCAGGGCGTCGCTTGACTCCTCGTCTTCGCCGACGCCGCGCAGATAGGCGTTATGATGCGCCAGTAAGTCGGCAATTTTTTGCTTCAAGACATCGTGGTCCGTTAAGTCACAGACCCGAACCGCCCGTCGCCCGGCCTTATCTTCATAGGCCGGGCCAATGCCACGCCCGGTGGTGCCGAGTTTGCGATCACCGCGCTGGCCTTCGCGGATGCCGTCAAGGCGTTGGTGCAGCGGCAAGATCAAAACCGCACTATCCGAGAGCAGCAATTGCTCCGGGGTGACGGTGACACCTTGTGATTGTAGCTGAGTGATTTCCGCCAGCAATGCCCAGGGGTCAACGACAACGCCATTGCCGATAATCGACAGCTGGCCGCGCACAACACCAGAGGGCAACAGGCTTAATTTATAGGTCTCCTCGCCGACCACCAGCGTGTGGCCTGCATTGTGTCCGCCCTGAAAACGAACCACAACGTCCGCCCGTGCGGCCAACCAATCGACAATTTTTCCCTTACCTTCGTCGCCCCATTGGGCACCAACGACCGCAACATTACTCATTTGACAGATCCGCTGTTAGAAATCTCAAAAATCATCCGGCATCGACTCGCTCAGGTCGATGGCCGTCCCGTCTATCAAAGCGTGGGTGCAATCAAGACGTCGCGCTTCGGCCTGCAAATCATCAACCACGCCCAGACAACTCACTGTTGTCCAACCAGCCTTACGCCATTTAACGGCTGCATCATAACTTAGATCTGCAGGAATTAGCATGCGGCGGCGTGCCGTCGGCGCCGGCAAGGCGCGCAACAAGGTCTCCATATACAATGTGAAGCCCATGGATGGCTCAGGACTTGCCGCATTCACCATGTATCGGCCACCACGACCAAGTTCACCGCGAACCCCCGCTCTGAAAAGACTAAAAGCGATGCCGCTGTAATACTCGAAACCACGGTTTTCAACCGGATCAATGGTCAGTGCCAAATTTGGTTTCGCCGTCCGCACCTGGTCAATCACAGCCGATAAATTACTGATCATCTGACGCGCCGGCGCCGGCAGGTCAAGGGATGCAATTTTTGCCAAGCTCGGCTCGACTGTTCCGGTAGCCAGCATCAAGTCAGTCAAAATCCCGCTGGCCGGACCTGCCAGTTCTGCAACCAAAGCCACGTCTTTATGATCTAAGGCGTCGCGCAGAGCCGAGCCCGCCGCAACCGATAGGTCAAACGTGTTGCATAAAAATGGCACCAATGTCGGCAATGACAGATCAACCGAGATGTCGTCAATACCAATCGCCAGCAGCGCATCGACAGCCAGAATGATCATCTCGATTTCAGCGGCCAATTGCGCACTGCCGATAAGTTCGGCGCCAACTTGAACCAGTTCCCGCTCAGGATTTAGGGCATCGCCGGACACCCGCAGAACCTCGCCGGCATAACACAGCCGCAAAGGCCGCGCTTCAGCCGATAACCTGGTGCTGGCCAAGCGGGCGGCCTGCACCGTCATATCGGCCCGCATTCCCATCATTCGCTGCGATACAGGGTCCATGACACGAAAGGTTTGCGCCGACATGGCGGCACCCGGGCCCGAAAAGAGAGATTCCTCAAATTCCAATAACGGCGGTTTTATGCGTTGATAGCCATGCCCGCGCAAGCAACCGATCAACTGTTCCATCGCTTCCGCTGCATGTTGCGCATCCGGCGGCAGAACATCACGCAGTCCGGCCGGCAAAAGGGCGCGGCGGCGCAAATCGGCGTCGATATCTTCGCTGCTCACGTTTTTGCTCCCGTTATCCCAAACAGTCCGACGTCCTGGACCCGGCGTTTCCTAGCTTGGTTAACCGAAAATGTCACTATCAGAGACGCAAGCCGGCCTTAAAAGCCGCATAATGTCCACTGCCACAGCACCCTTAGCAGGCAAAATGCAATGCATCGGCGCGCACCACATGCGGCAAATCACGAACTTCACCCAACAGCTTTTCGCCAACGGCGTCATCAATTTCGACCAAGGCGATAGCTTCTTCACCGCGCGCGCTTCGACCAAGATGGAAGGTGGCGATGTTAACGCCGCTTTCACCCAACAAGCTGCCTAAGGCACCAATAAAACCTGGCTTATCCCAGTTTCGGATATACAGCATATGGGCGCCGAATTCGGCCTCGACCGAAATCCCTTGAACGTCCACCAAGCGCGGCTTATTGCCGCCAATCAAGGTGCCGCTGACGGTCCGGCTTCGGTCGCCAAGATCAATGCTGACCGATAAGCCGGTGTTATAATCTGTCGGCCGGTCGGTGCGCACCACATTGACCGTGATGCCGCGATCATGTGCGGTACTGACAGCATTAACCATATTGACCGTATCTGTTGATGGGCGCAGCAAGCCCGCCAGCGTCGCTGCTGTCACCGGGTCGGTATTTAACCCTGCTGCCTGCCCGGAAAACTCTAAGGTCACAGATTTAATACCGGTGCGTGTCACCTGCCCCAGGAAACTGCCCAACAGTTCACCCAACTGCATATACGGTTTCAGCACCGGTGCCTCTTCGGCCGACACCGAGGCCATATTGATGGCGTTGGTCACGGCGCCGGTGAGCAGGTAATCCGCCATTTGCTCGGCGACTTGCAGTGCGACCTTTTCTTGAGCTTCCATGGTGGCCGCGCCAAGGTGCGGGGTTGCGACCAGATTAGCGGCGCCAAAGAGGATGTTTTCTTGCGCCGGTTCAACCGCGAAAACGTCAATCGCAGCGCCGGCCACATGGCCACTATCAAGGGCCACCCGCAGCGCGTCTTCATCGATCAGGCCACCACGCGCACAATTAACAATGCGCACTCCTGGTTTCATCTTATTCAATGCGTTGGCATCGATGATGCCGCGGGTGCTGTCCGTCAACGGCGTGTGCAAGGTGATGAAATCAGCTTCGGCAAATAATTGCTCCAACTCAACCTTGGCGACATTCAACTCTTGGGCACGGTTTTCGGTCAAAAACGGATCAAATGCCATAACCTTCATTTTCAGGCCCTGGGCCCGATCGGCAACAATCGAGCCGATGTTCCCACAGCCAATGAGACCGAGACGCTTGCCTGTTAATTCAGCCCCCATAAAGGCGGACTTTTCCCATTTGCCTGCTTGCGTAGACTGGTTTGCAGCGGGGATTTGGCGGGCCACCGCAAGCATCATTGCGATCGCATGTTCAGCGGTGGTGATGGCATTGCCAAAGGGCGTGTTCATCACCACAACACCATTTTGTGTGGCTGCCGCAACATCAATATTATCAACGCCGATTCCCGCCCGGCCAATGACTTTTAAGTTGCCGGCAGCAGCCAGAACGGCTGCCGTCGCCTTGGTGGCAGAGCGCACCGCCAGGCCCTCATAATCGCCAATACGGTCCAGCAATTGCTCCGGCGTCAACTTGGTATCAACGTCAACGTCAATGCCGCGATCACGAAAAATATCAGCGGCACGAGGGCTTAAATTATCGGAAATAAGGACTTTAACCATCGATCAAATTTCTTTCATGTGAACCGTCGCCAAAGGGCGGACTCGGTGGTGGTGTCGGCAATCAGCCAGCCGCAGTTTGCGCACGCTTGAGCTCGCCATAGGCCCAATCGAGCCAGGGCAAAAGAGCGGCGATATCGGCGCTTTCAACTGTCGCCCCGCCCCAGATACGGAGCCCTGGTGGCGCATCACGATAGCCGTTGATGTCAAAGCCTGCGCCTGCCGCTTCAACCGATGCCTCGATTGCTTTGGCGATCGCTGCCTGTGCGGCGCTGTCCTGGGCTGTCGCCCACGGGTCGGTGAACCGCAAACAAATAGAGGTATTTGAGCGAGTCGCTGGGTCCACTGCCAAGAAATCACACCAATCAGAGGTTGCCGCCCAATCGGCGATGACCGCAAGATTCGCCTCGGAACGTGCGATCAAGCCGGCAAGCCCGCCGCAGCTTTCGGCCCAGGCCAAGGCGTCCAGTAAGTCTTCCACGCATAGCAAGGACACGGTGTTGAGGGTAGCACCCGCAAACAATGTCTCGTCAAGCTTGCCCTTTTTCGTCATCCGGAAGATTTTTGGCAAAGGCCACGGCGGGGTATAGCTTTCCAAGCGTGCGACGGCCCGCGGCGACAACACCAAGACCCCATGGGCAGCCTCGCCGCCAAGGACTTTTTGCCAAGAAAACGTCGTCACATCGAGCTTCTCCCACGGCAAGTCCATGGCGAACGCTGCCGAGGTTGCATCACAAAAGGTCAAACCGGCGCGATCGGCTGCAATCCAATCACCATCGGTCACCTTGACGCCGGAGGTGGTGCCATTCCAGGTAAAGACCACATCGCGGTCGGTATCAATCGCAGACAAGTCCGGGAGCGCCCCATAGTCCGCCTCGATGCAGCGCACATCTTGCAACTTTAGTTGCCCGACCACGTCGCTGACCCAAGCTTTGCCGAAACTTTCCCATGCCACCATGTCAACGCCGCGGGCACCGAGCATTGACCACATCGCCATTTCAATGGCGCCGGTATCAGACGCCGGCACAATCGCCAGCCGATAATCCGCCGGCAAATGTAACAACGCCGCCATGCCATCGATGGCTGCTTTCAGTTTAGATTTTCCGAGTTCGGAGCGGTGTGAGCGGCCAACGGCGGCATCGCTCAGAACAGTGGGGGCCCATCCGGGTCGCTTCGCGCATGGTCCGGATGAGAAATGGGGTGCCTGCGGTAAAACCGTCGGTTTCATTTGAATCATCCTACTATGTAGCCGCTCGTTGGGGAGCGGCGGCCCGGGACGGAAACTAGTCAGACGACTGCGACTGTCAAGCGCTTTTCCGGCAACACCGCCGCAAGCCGGCGCCGACAGGCGCTGAAAATGTGGCGGCGGCGGCCGCCATCAAGGCCGTGTTTTTATCTGAAACAACGCCTTAACAGCAGTGGCCTCAGCCTGCTAAGCTAGCGCGGGTTTTTTCAAGGAGCTGAGCCATGAGTGGCGTTTTAGACGGGCTGTTGGTTGTCGCAATTGAGCAGGCGGTTGCCGCCCCTTATTGTTCAAGCCGACTTGCCGATGATGGGGCACGGGTGATCAAAGTTGAGCGCGCTGAAGGTGATTTTGGCCGCCGCTATGACAGTTTCGTGCATGGCGAAAGCGCATATTTCGTCTGGTTAAACCGCGGCAAAGAGAGTTTGGTTGCGGACATCAAAGACCCTGACGATGGCCAATTATTGCACCGAATCCTGAAAGACGCGGATGTTTTTATTCAAAACTTGGCCCCTGGTGCGGCGGCCCGCGCAGGATTCGATAGCGCTGAATTGCGGGCGAAAAACCCACGTCTGATCACGGTCGATATCAGCGGTTATGGTGAAGAAGGCGCTTATGCCGATATGAAAGCCTTTGACATGTTGGTTCAAGCCGAAAGCGGCCTTGTCTCAATTACCGGCGGCGCCAATGACATGGGCCGTGTTGGTGTTTCCGTTTGTGATATTGGCTGCGGTATGTACGCCCATACGGCGATTCTCAAAGCACTTCTAAAACGCGGCCAAACTGGCGAAGGCTCAGGCATCAAAGTCTCGCTGTTCTCCGGCATGGCAGAGTGGATGGCGGTGCCCATGCTGCAGCGTGACTATGGTGATTACGAAACCCCGCGACTGGGTTTGCATCACCCCTCCATTGCGCCTTATGGGGACTATCCCTGCGCCAATGGTGAACGGATCGTCATTGGCATTCAAAATGAGCGGCAGTTCCAAGGGTTTTGTAGCCATGTGTTGATGCAACCTGACTTGCCAAAAAATCCGCTTTTCGCCACCAATGTCGCCCGATTGGAAAATCGTCCAGCCTTGGATGCGATCATCGAAGGGGTTGTGAGCGACGTTTCGCGGACCGACGTTCGGGCCCGGCTGGACAAAGCAGGGGTGCCATATGGCGCCATCAACTCCGTTAAAGATCTGATTAACCATCCACAATTGAAACGTATTCCGGTACCGCTTGGTGACGGCAGTTTTGATACCGTTGCCCCGCCGGCGCAGTTTGTGGGTGATGAAATCAGCTTTCGGCCGGTGCCCGCGCTTGGCCAAAACAGTGCCGAAATTCGCGCTGAATTCGCGCTCAAAACGGCAGCGGATTAAGACGCTCGGATGGCCGGGCATAGCTTGATCCTTGGCGGCGCACGTTCGGGTAAAAGCCGTTATGCCGAAGATACCGCCCTCGGCCTAGCGCTGCGGCCGATTTATGTGGCCACCGGCGCTGCCGGTGACGGTGAAATGGCGGCACGGGTTGCCGCCCATCAAGCCCGCCGCGACCGGCGCTGGCAAACCATCGAAGAGCCGCTGGATGTGGCCCAAGTATTGGCCCGTGAAAGCACCGCCGAATCCGTCATCTTGATCGATTGCTTGACCTTGTGGTTAAGCAATCTGATGGCCGCCGGGCGCGACATTGGCGGTGCCCGTGACGGCTTGCTGGCAGCGCTTGCCGCCGCCCCTGGCCCGGTCATTATGGTGAGCAATGAAGTTGGCCTTGGCATTGTCCCAATGAATCCCGTCGCCCGGCAGTTCCGCGATGAAGCAGGCTATCTGCACCAGGCCGTTGCAGCCCTCGCCGCACAGGTCGTTTTCATGGCTGCCGGCCTGCCTTTGGTGATGAAGGGCGCGGCGCAATCAGTGCCGTCGCCGCAGATACCGCAGCCTTAAATCCCACCGACCAGAGAAGTCCTGCTGTCGAGGGCAGATCGGCGGGCGCAAGCGCTGCTTAAAAATCAAAACCGCGAGCCGCTTTGATGCCGGCTTCAAAGGGATGTTTAATGTTACTCATCTCGGTGACCAAATCAGCAACGTCAATCAGGGCGGCAGGCGCATCCCGGCCGGTGACAATCACCGTGGTCCGATCGGAACGGGCCGCCAAGCCGTCTAAGACTTCATCCACGCTCAGGTATTCGTAGCGGAGAACGATGTTCAACTCGTCCAAGACCACCAGGTCATAATCACCTGCGGTCAGCATCTCGCAGGAGACCTGCCAAGCCGCTCGGGCGGCGCGGATATCACGATCAAGGTCTTGGGTGTCCCAAGTAAAGCCTTCGCCCATTCGCCGAAAGGTCAGCAAATCATCAAAGCGCTGGAAAAATTCTTTTTCACCGGTTTTCCAGGTGCCCTTAATGAACTGCACGACGCCCACGTCATGGCCCCAGCCAAGGGCCCGAATGATGGTCCCAAAAGCGGCTGTTGATTTGCCCTTACCTTTACCTGTATGCACCGCCAGCAGCCCGCGCCCAGATTTGGTTTTTTCTTTTATGCGGGCGCGATGGGCAGTTTGAACTTGCTGCATGCGTTGACGATGTTCAGCAGCTTTATTGTCATCGGTCATAGCGGTCCTCGCGGTCAAAATTGAAACCTGTTCGATCACAGGCCCGCCGTTTCCAGCAAGCCGTCAATATCCAGATGTTGTTCCATCGCTGCCGCCAAGTCGTCTAACGCGGAATCGACGGTTGCGGTGAAGTTTAGGCTGTCATCCGCCACCACCCTCAGCGTATTCAGGTAATAGCGCCGAAAATCGTCATTACCAAATAAGCCGTGTAAATAGCCGCCAAGGACGCGGCCATCGGGATCAGCGTGACCGATCACCCGGCTTTCACGATAAAGCCAAGGCCGAACATCACCGCCGGCATCGGTGCGGCCCACATGGATCTCATAGCCTGTGAGCGAGCGGTCAAAGTCTGCGGCCGTCGCGGTCACATCTAGGGTTGTTTTCTCGGCCTCTAAAACAGTTTCCACATCCAGCAGTCGCAATCCCGGCTCACGCTCAACCGCCCCCTCAATACCGTCCGGATCATGGACCCAATGGCCAAGCATTTGATAGCCGCCACAGATCCCTAAGACATGGCCGCCACGGCGGACATGGGCCTGGATATCAATGTCCCACCCTTGCTGCTTTAGAAACCGCAGATCAGAAATCGTAGCTTTGCTTCCCGGCAGGATGATCAACGCCGCATCGCCCGGCAAGGCTGAACCGGGCGGGCAAAATACCAGCTCAACATCAGGCTCAAGGGCAAGCGGGTCAAAGTCGTCAAAATTGGCAATCCGCGGCAACTTCGGCACCACAATGCGTCGACGACCGCCTGCCACGGGCGCCGACCGCTCCAATACAACCGCATCTTCCGCCGGCAGGCGGCGTGCCGCAGGCACGAATGGCAGCACCCCAAAGCCCCGCCAACCGGTGGTTTCGGAAATCAGCCGATAGCCGTCATCAAACAATGCTGGATTACCCCGAAATTGATTGATGATAAAACCTTTAATCATCTCACGGTCGCCGGACGCCAACACCGCTTGGGTGCCGACAACAGCAGCAATGACGCCACCGCGGTTGATATCAGCCACCAGCACGACCGGCGTGTTGGTTGGGCGGGCAAAGCCCATATTAGCGATATCGCCGGCGCGCAGATTAACTTCGGCAGCACTGCCGGCACCTTCGACCAAGACCAAATCAGCCTCTTGGCGCAAGCGCTCAAAACTATCGATTACCGTCGCTAACCAGGTTTGCCGCTGGCCACGAAACCAGCCTGCTTCGGCGCGGCTGACAGCTTGACCACGAATCACCAATTGTGCGCCGCCGTCGCTGTCCGGCTTTAGTAAAACCGGGTTCATATGGTGACTGGGGGCGACCCGCGCGGCTTTTGCCTGCAACCACTGGGCCCGGCCAATTTCCCCACCATCGGCGGCGATGGCAGCGTTATTCGACATATTCTGCGGTTTAAAGGGCCGCACGGCAAGCCCACGAAGAACACACGCACGCGCCAACCCGGCGGTCAGAACCGACTTCCCGACATCCGAGCCGGTGCCCTGTAACATCAAGGTGCCAGTCGCCATTTACGATCCTTTTGTGACCCTCCCGGCGACGTTAGGAGGGCCGCATCAGGGAGTCAATCATCGCTGTCGCTGGCCGCCGATTGATGCACCAACAGATCACCTGGTTGGCAATCCAATGCCTGACAGATCGCCGCCAAGGTAGAAAACCGCACGGCCCGCGCCTTGCCAGTTTTCAAAATAGACAGATTTTGGATCGAAATCCCAACCTTCGCCGCCAAAATGCGCAACGGCATTTTACGCCGCGCCAACATAACATCGAGCTGCACATCAATGGTTGAGGCCAGCGCAACGGGCACAGTCGGGGCGCTATGATCATCAGACGACATGCGAAAGTTCTTCCTCTAAGCGGGCGGCATGCCGCATCACCTGGCCCATCACGATGATCGTAATGGCACCAAACAAAATCGGCAGATCAAGCGGTAGCGGCCAAACCAGCAGATCGATGGATTTTTCTGCCGGTGCGGCGGCGACAATCGGCGGCATCTCACCGGCGATAAAAAACCGTTCGATAACATGCATGCTGGTGCGCAACGGGGCCGCTGCCAACATCACCCAGCCAATTAACTGCACCCGCTGCGCGTTCCGTGGGGAAAATATCACGCCGCGACCGTAGGCACGCAACATGCCGTCAATCAGCCAGATAAGAGCCGCCGACAGGGCCAGTGATAAGACCAGGTTGGCGATAAAAATGAACCCCAATCCAGTTGCTGCCGGGACAACCACAATGTTATCCGCCAGCGCCTCAACTTCCGCGCCGCTGAGCAGCTTCCCCGGGACCATGTTCGTTGCCGGCATTGTCCCGAAGGCAAACAAAATCATGAAGGCCACCACCACCAAGGCCAACAGTCGGCGCGAGCGACCAACATAGCGCGATAATTCAGGATTGTTTTTTGACATTTTTTTCTCCTTTTCCGTCGCCTGCATATGTACTCAATTTCACTATATTCAATGATTTTTTAATGTTTATCATTAATTTTATGAAAATTTAACCTGCTCAACACTGGAGAAACAGTTGTCTGTGCATCGCATTTGACGCACGGTATCAGGGGACAAACAATTGCGAGATTTGCGATGAGCTATAACCTCACCCGCCGCGCCGCCGCTGAGTTCATCGGCACCGCTTTGCTGCTGGCAACCGTTGTCGGTTCGGGCATTATGGCGGAACGCTTGGCAGGTGGAAATGTCGCCATTGCCTTGCTTGGCAATACCCTGCCGACCGGCGCCATTCTGTTTGTGCTGATCACCATGTTGGGGCCAATTTCGGGAGCCCATTTTAACCCTGCCGTAAGCCTTGTTTTTGCCCTGAAACGCGATTTATCCGGCGGCGCCATGGTGATTTATATCTGTTGTCAGGTGATTGGTGGGATTCTGGGGGTTTGGTTGGCGCATGCAATGTTTGAGATCGACATTCTGCAAGCATCGTTAAAAGCCCGCACCGGGCCGGCGCAATGGCTATCTGAGGGTGTCGCTACTTTTGGATTATTGCTGACCATTTTACTGACACTCCGGGCCCGTGCGGATGCGGTTGCAACAGCGGTTGGCCTGTATATCACCGCTGCCTACTGGTTCACGGCTTCAACCTCTTTTGCCAACCCGGCCGTGACCGTGGCGCGTTCACTTAGTGATAGTTTTGCCGGCATTCGGCCCCTTGATGCGCCTGCTTTCATCGCCGCTCAGATTGCCGGTGCGCTGTGTGCCTGGATCATCGCTGCGTGGATTTTTCGGCCCACAACCAAGAATGATTGAAGTTTCGCCGTGAACCATTAACAATTCTCAGATCGATCGTAACTGATCACCGATCAACATCCATGACCATCACGCAACAGGGGAATATTCATGGCCGATAGCCAGCGCGAAGCTCGGGTCGCAACCCGTGCCCAATCCTTTATTGATCGACAAGCCTTCAGTGGCATTCAATGGCGGGTTGACCGAGGTGGTGAAACCTGGCTCGAGGGGCGTGCCGGATGGTCCAATGCGTTGACTCAAAAGGCGATGGCCGATGAACCGATTTACCGAATTTATTCGATGACAAAGCCGCTGGTTTCGGTGCTGGCGTTGATGCTCTTGGAACGCGGTACACTGCGGCTCTATGATCAAGTCGCAGCCTTTATTCCGGAATTTGCGGCACCCGAGGTCGTCAGTAATGATGGCAGTCGGCGACCTGCCGCAGGGCCAATTTTAATCGAACACCTGCTCACCCATCGCTCAGGTTTATCGTATAGCTTTTTACCGGAATGCCCTGCCGGACAACTATATGCGCAGACTGATATGTTTGCCGCAGAGCATTCTTTGGCCGATATGGTGGCCCTCATCGCCGCCAATCCGCTGGCCTTTGATCCCGGAAGCGCTTGGCGCTACAGCGTGGCAACCGATGTTTTGGCGCGGGTCCTCGAGGTGGTTAGCGGCGAAGACCTGCCGGCACTGTTAAAACGCGAGATTTTGGACCCACTTGGCCTGGTCGACACGGCCTTTTCAGTTCCTGCCGCGGAACGTGGCCGGATAATGGAAATGTTTGGGAACGGTGACCTGCAGACGATCATGCAATTTACCGGCTTGCCGCAAAAACTGACACATGTTGACACCATAGCCGATCAATATCCGGCCGACAGCAACAGCTTTTGGCGCGGCGGCCATGGGTTATTTTCAACCGTCAGCGACTACATGAAAGTGGCAAAATTTTTGGCCAGCGGCAAAACCGCATCTGGCGAACGGCTGTTATCGCGGACCACCCATAAGCTAATGTGGACCAACCGCATTCCTGAATCACAACAGCCCCTGCGGCTTGGTCCTGTGGCCCTGCCCGGCTATGGGTTTGGGCTCGCCGGCAGAGTCATGACCGACACCGGGCGCGCCATGTCGCTGACCAGTATTGGCGAATGTGGCTGGGCCGGGGCGGCATCGACCTATTTCTGGATCGACCCTGCCGAAGACATGGTCGGCGTTGTAATGAGCCAATATCTTGGCTCGCAACTGCCGCTGGCCGATGATATGCGGGTCGCCGTTTATCAAGCGCTGGACGATTAAGGCTCGTCCGCCGGCGCCCGGGCTCAGGATAAAATTATACAGGTGGTATTGCCGTGGCCAAGGATACGCCCTTTGGCGTCGACAATCCGGCCTTCGGCCGTGGCGGTACGGCGGCCGGCGTGGACCACCCAACCTTCGGTGCGGACAAGCCCTGTTGCCGCTGTCATCCCGCGCACCGTGTTGATCTTATATTCCAGCGTCGTGTGCGCCTGCCCAGCGGCCAGAGTTGAGCCGACGGCACAGCCCATGGCAGAATCTAACAGTACCCCAAAATAGCCACCGTGAACGGCACCATGCGGGTTCAATAAAAATTCGCCTGGCTGGCCGGCAAACACGCATCGTCCTTTCTCGGCCTCGATAAGCTCAAAGCCAAGTGTTCGCGCAATCGGCGGCTGTGGCAGCTCACCGGCAATAATCGCATGCATAAATGCCAACCCGTCGAGACGTTGGGCGGCATCAAATGAAATCTGTGGATCATCCCAGGAATAACTGCGTGTCCGATCTAATGTCATCGTTAAAATTCCTTAAAAATGGCCTGTTTGAATAGCATCCTTAGATCATGAAATCCAAAGCTTTAGGTGGTTCAACATAGCATCAAAATTGCCATCATTTTGCACCTGTCGCGTCGCTTTCACGATATTTTAACGGCGCAAACGATTAAGCTATGACACTATGGCGGGCGTATCGTATTGGTTGAATAATCATGAATCGAGAACCCATATGCCAAGATCTGGAGAGCCGAAACGCGGCATTCGTAGCGGCCAGAGGAAAGCCCGGCAATCAGCTCCGCTTAACCAAATACCGCGAGGTCAATACCGCTCCCCCTATGCACCTTTTAAAATTATTTCAGATGATGAACTTGACGCCATTCACACTGCGTCTTTGACGATTTTACAAGAGATCGGGGTGAATTTCCTGCTTCCGGAAGCACGTGAGATTCTGCGCCAAGCTGGGGCTGATGTTGAAAATGACGGCCCGCGGGTTCGCTTTGATCCGGCAATGGTGGAAGAAACCATCAAAACCATCCCGCCGGTATTTAAATTTCATGCCCGCAATCCGGAATGCTCGCTCATCTTTGGGGAAAACTATATCAATATCGCCGCCGTCGGCAGCCCGCCACATGCCACTGACCTTGATTGTGGCCGGCGAACAGGCAATTTTGCCGATTTTAAAGATTTGCTGCGGCTCTCCCAGCAATTGAACGTTAGCCAAATCATTTGCGGGCACCCTGTTGAACCTGTCGATCTTCCCGTCAACATTCGGCATCTTGAGGCCATCCGAGCTGTGGCTATTCTGGGGGATGGACCCTTGTTTGGTTACTCCCTCGGACGCCAGCGGATTTTAGATGTCATCGAGATGACCCGCATTGTTCGTGCCGTCAGCCCCGAGGAGCTCGTCCAGCAGCCCTCGATGATGTCGATCATACATGCAAATTCGCCCCTGCAATATGACATTCCGATGCTGAAAGGCGTGATCGAGTTGGCCCTCCACGGGCAGGTCATTTGCTTTACCCCGTTTACCTTGGCAGGGGCGATGGCGCCGGTCAGTTTAGCCGGTGCAATTGCCCAGCAAAATGCCGAAGCTTTAGCTGGTTTCACACTGTCGCAATTGGTGCGTCCGGGGGCCCCTGTCATCTATGGCGGCTTCACATCAAATGTTGACATGAAAACTGGCGCGCCTGCTTTCGGCACCCCGGAATACGCCAAAGCCGTATTAATCGGCGGCCAATTGGCGCGCCGTTATAAAGTGCCTTATCGGTCTTCTAACGTGAATGCTTCAAACGCACCGGACGAGCAATCCGTCTATGAATCGATGATGTCCCTGTGGCCATGCTTTTTGACCCATTGCCATTTGATCAAGCATGGTCTGGGGTGGCTCGAGGGCGGTTTATCTGCCTCTTTTGAAAAAATGATCCTTGATGCCGAGATGCTTCAGATGATGGTGCAATTTCTTGAGCCGGTCCCCATCAATGAGGCTGAACTTGGCATTGAAGCCATAAATGAAGTTGGTCCGGGCGGTCACTTTTTCGGCTCCGCACATACCATGGAACGCTATGAAAATGCCTTTTATCAGCCGTTGGTATCGGACTGGCAAAACTTTGAAAACTGGCAAGATAGTGGATCTCAAACCGCCGCTGTCCGCGCCAATGGCATCTATAAGCAATTATTGGCCGACTATGAGGAACCACCCATGGATGCTGCCGTCCGCGCCGAGCTGGACGATTTTGTCGACCGCCGCATTGCCGCCGGCGGTGCCGATCAAGACGCTTAAAGCGAACCAGAGCGGCACCTCGGCGGTGCGCCGATTATTCGTAATTGTCGGCAACCAGACGGTTAAGCAAGCGGACACCCCAGCCGGTACCGCCCTTTGGAACGGTTGGGCTGTCTTTCGACGTCCAGGCCATGCCGGCGATGTCCATATGTACCCACGGTGTCTTGCCTACAAATCGCTCCAGGAAGCAGGCTGCGGTAATGGCCCCACCCCAACGCGGGCCAACGTTCTTCATATCGGCAATGTCGCTATCGAGCTGCTTATTATATTCGGCCCCCAGCGGCATCCGCCAAACACCTTCGCCCGTGGCCTTGCCGGCGGCGGCAATTTTGTCGGACAGATCATCATCATTGGCAAAGTAACCGCAGTTCACCTGCCCGAGCGAGACCATCATAGCCCCTGTCAGCGTGGCCAAATCAATCATAAACACCGGCTTATATTTGGTGGCGGTGTAATGCAGCACGTCAGCAAGAACCAGGCGGCCCTCAGCATCGGTATTTATGACTTCGATGGTTTGTCCCGACATTGAGGTCACCACGTCACCGGGACGTTGGGCATTGCCATCGGGCATGTTTTCAACCAAGCCAATGACACCAATGGCGTTGACCTTTGCCTTACGCCCGGCAAGTGCGTGCATCAAACCAACGACGGTTCCGGAGCCGCCCATATCCCACTTCATATCTTCCATGCCGCCGGCCGGCTTCAGGGAAATCCCACCGGTATCAAAGGTCACACCTTTGCCGATGAAAGCCAGCGGCTTGGCCCGGCTATTGCTCGCACCGTTCCAGCGCATGACCACGATTTTACTTTCCCGAACCGAGCCTTGCCCGACCCCAAGGAGCGCGCCCATGCCGAGTTTTTTCATTTCCTTTTCGCCGAGCACTTCGACCTTCACGCCAAGCTCTTTTAAAGCCGCACAGCGTTTGGCGTAGCTTTCAGGATACAGCACGTTTGGTGGCTCTGAGACCAAGTCGCGTGTCAAGCAAACCCCCTCGGCGACCGCTTCGAGGGATGCAAAGGCGCGACGTGCGGCAGCTGTTTTATCAACCAGCAGAACCATCTGCTGCAGACTTGGCAAATCGTCATTTTTTAATTGGGTTTTATATTTGTCAAAGCGATAGGCGCGGAGTTGCGCCGCGAAAGCCATATGCGCAGCCCGCAGCGCAATACCTTCTTCAGCGCTCGCATGCGGCTCAAAAATGACATTGATTTTTGACGCCCCGGTTTTTGCAAGGGCCGCAAAAATGCTGCCGCCAGCTTTTTCCGCCCACAGCTCATCGATGCTTTCACCATCGCCCAAGCCATATAAGAGGACCGCCCCCCGCGGTGTCGCGACGCTCAGCGTCTGGTGATCGTCACCGTCAAAGCGTGCATCTTTCATTGCTTGCGTCAGCAGCCCATCAACTGCAGCGTCAACCTCGACGCCAAGAGGCAACAGTTTGCAGCCGCTCATAACGCCCAAAACCAGTGCACCGGTTTTCGGCAATGATAATTTTTGAAAGGTAATCTTCATAACCTGCATCCTTGCGATAACGTTTGTCGGTTTTCAAATTCGCGCCGTAATGTCATCTCAGCCGCTGAACTACACTCTGTCAATCAAGCTGTCAAAAAGATGCCGCAGAGATTTGCTCCAGCGGGCCGCGAGAAGACGTAAAAACACAGTCGTGCGTTGCCCCGACCTGCGGATTCGGCTAGAAAAGCTTTTTCAGGCGTCGATAAGGTGCGGCGCGGGGTTGATCACCGTGTACGGCAGTTAATGCGGATAAACAGCTATCTTCAGCGACAAGTTTTTACGGCGATGTTTTTCATCATCATCGCTTTGACAGCTATTATTTGGCTGACGCAGAGCCTGAGATTTATTGAATTAATCGTTAATCGCGGCTTACCCTTCAGTACTTTCTTATATTTAACCGTTTTGCTGATGCCGGCCTGGCTGGCGGGAGTCTTGCCGATCGCCGTGTTTGCCGCCGTGCTGTTTGTTTACAACCGGCTGATTAACGACCGCGAGTTGATCATTATATCGGCGGTCGGCGTCAGCCCGGCGCGGCTGGCGCGGCCGGCGCTTGTTTGCGCCGGCGTCACGGTCTTGGCCTGCTATGCCATGACGCTTTATTTACAACCTGTCGGCTATCGGGCGTTTAAAGAACTGCAATTTTCAATTCGTCACAATTACGCCAATATTTTACTGCGCGAGGGGGTTTTCACAAACATCGCCCCAGGTGTGACGCTGTTTGTGCGCGAACGCACTGAGGCCGGAAAGCTGCGTGGCATTTTAATTCACGATGCCCGTGACGCGAATGAAACGGCAACCGTCATTGCCGAACGTGGTTCACTGTTAATGACACCTACCGGACCACAGGTGGTGATGGAAAATGGTAACCGGCAAACCCGTAACGTGGTCACCAAGCGCCTTACCTTGCTGTATTTTGATCGCTACGCAATTGACCTGACGGCCACCTCCGGGGTGCCGCAGCGAACATCGCGTGATCGCAACGAGCTGTTTGTGACTGAGCTTTTTAGCGCCGACAACGTGCAAGAAGGTGCCGTGCTTAACCGCCAGACGCTGGAAAATCACGCTGAAGGCCATCGCCGCCTAAGCTCGCCATTGCTTGCGATCACACTGGTTTTGGTGGCCATCGCCAGCCTATTTAGCGGCGAGTTTTCGCGCCGTGGACAGGGCCTGCGGATTGCGCTGGCGATTGGCAGTGCCTGCGCTGTTCAAGCAGCGTTTCTGGCGGCCCGTTATTTTGCGGTGCGCACGCCAGGATTAGAAATTTTATTCTACCTGGTAATTGTCGCACCGGTGATCATTATGATTTTGGGTGCCTCATTCCGGCGGCGCGCCCACGCTGCAGGACCGGCCTAAATAGATGCGTTTATCCTCAACCTTAACCGCCTATTTCGGACGTATTTTTGCCTTGACCACCGCCGGCACGATGGCGGCCTTGGTCGGTGTCGTTTTCACGTTGGATTTGGTCGAATTGCTTCGGCGCAGCGCAAATAAAGAAAGTGCAACGCTTGGCCGGGTCCTTGAACTGGCGCTGTTGAAATTGCCGGCGATGATGGAAACCATGCTGCCGTTCGCATTCTTAATTGGCAGTATGCTGGCCTTCACAAAGTTGACGCGCACCGGCGAATTGGTTGTTGCCAGAGCCGCCGGGGTTTCGGTTTGGCAGTTTCTGCTGCCGGCGTTGGCCTTGGCTTTAATTGTTGGTATTGTGCGGCCGACTTTGTTCAATCCAATTACCGCGGTGTTAAGCGATAAGTATGAATTTGTTGAAGCTGAAATCTTGACCGGCCGCCCAAAATTAACGGCCATTGCAGATGGCGGGTTATGGATTAGGGAACGTGCCGGTGAGCGTATTTCGGTCCTGCATGCAGGGGGCATCGAGAAAAGCAGCATGACCTTTAAACCGGTGGTCGTGTATTTATTTGCCGGAGAAGATCAGTTCGATGGTCGCATCGACGCCGCCAGTGCCACCTTGGGCGCGGGTAAATGGATTCTTAACGATGCCCGCGTGACCGCCACCAACGGTAAAATCACCGATCAAACAGAAATGATTTTTGAGACCGATCTCACCCTCGAAAATCTGCAAGATAGCTTAGTCTCACCACAGGCCATCGGCTTTTGGCAGCTCCCAGGGTTCATCGCCACCCTTGAAAAAGCTGGATTTTCCGCCAATCGGCACCGGCTTCATTTTCACCGTTTGCTGGCGTCGCCATTATTGCTCAGTGCCATGGTATTGATGGCGGCGGTGTTTTCGCTGCGGCTATTTCGCCAAGGTGACGTGATGATCAGAACAGCTGTTTGTCTGCTGTTTGCCTTCATCTTCTATTTTCTTTCCGATATCATTTACGCGCTTGGGCTTTCAACGCAATTACCGGAAATTTTAGCTGCCTGGACACCGGCCGCGGTGGTGACCTTGATCGGTTTCTCAGGTCTGCTGCACTTGGAGGATGGCTGACATGGTACGGCTGAGCCGGAAAACCATCCATATCTTGGCTGTTGCGGTGATTCTCGCCGCCAGCACCGCCGCGCTGAGCGCGGCCAGCACCGCCGATGGTGCGATCACAGATGACACCATTGCCACCAGCGAGCCGGTACGGATCATTGCCGATGAGGTCATCCACGATCGTGAACTGACAACCATCACCGCCCGCGGCAAGATTGAACTTAGCCAAGGCGAGCGCTTGTTATTCGCCGACCAAGTGACCTTCGATCAGGGCCGCAATATGGTGATTGCCACAGGCAATGTCGCTTTGTTGGATCCTGGCGGTGATGTGTTGACCGCCGAGTATCTGGAGCTGAATGGTACCTTAAAGGACGGCTTTATTTTGAACTTGCAGGCCATGCTTGCTGATGGCTCGCGGTTAGCGGCGCGGCGGCTAACGCGCACAGCTGGGCAGTCAAAAGTCATGGATTATGGTGTTTATTCGCCCTGCAATCTGTGTCCCGACAAGCCAGATCGGCCGCCGCTGTGGCAAATCAAAGCGCTGACAGTGATCCATGATGAGACCGCAAAAGACCTGATTTACAAAGATGCCTGGCTGGAATTGTGGGGGACACCGATTGCCTATGTGCCGTTCTTCTTCCATCCCGACCCGTCGGTTGACCGGCGTACCGGCCTGCTACCGCCCCGGCTTGGGCAAACCCAGCAATTAGGCAGCATTGTCGGGACACCTTATTATTGGGCGATCGCACCAGATCGTGACCTGCAGATCGAACCCATTGTTTACAGTCGGGCCGGCGGTATTTTAAGCGCCCGATACCGGCAACACCTTGGCTCCGGTGAAATCGATTTAGCCGGCACCATTGGCTATCTTGATGATACTGAAAACGGCATCGACACAGGTGACACATCTGCCCAAGGCAGCCTTGATTTAAGTGGCCGCTTTTCAATTGATCGGAATTGGCGCGCCGGGTTTGATCTAGAGCGCACCAGTAACCGGACCTATTTGCGGCGTTTCAAACTGGATAGCGCCACAACCTTAACCAGCCGCGCCTTTGCCGAAGGTTTTTTTGGCGCCAACTATACCAGCGTCGGTGCTTACCAATTTCAGGGCCTGGAAGCTGATGATGTGGGTAAAAGCGCACCTGTTGCAGCACCACTTTTTGAATATGATGCGGTTTCCCAGGCGGACCGTTTTGGTGGTTACTTGCTTGGTAACACCAGCATGGTTGCCTTGGCCGGCGATTCCGACCTGACCAGTACGCGGCTATCACAAGATATCGGCTACCAGTTGCCTTACATCGGCGCCCTCGGCGAAGTCATCACGGTGACAGCTAAGGTCACCAATGACGCCTACCAGGTTGATAATTTTACGGCCGCAAATGGCGATATGGTCGACAATGACACCACTGTTCGCAGCTTCCCTCAGCTGGGCGTCGAATGGCGGTTACCATTGGTGCGCCGCGGCCCGAACTATACCCAGGTGATTGAGCCAATCATCATGGCTGTCGCCGGGCCAAGTGACGGCAATAAGGCTGAAATTCCCAATGAGGATAGCCAAAACTTTGAATTTGATGAAACCACACTGTTCCGGCTCAATCGATTTAACGGGCGCGATCGGGTGACGACGGGATCGTATATTGACTATGGTATCTCGACGGCAATTCGTGGCGATAGCGGGCGTGGATCAAGCTTTTTCATTGGCCAAAGTCAGCGTATTTCAGGAAAGACGCCGTTTGAAACCGGCTCCGGGTTAGAGCGGCGAAGATCCGATTATGTGGGACGCATAACCGTCGCCCCAACCCCCAATTTCAATGCCAATTATCGCTTCCGACTGGATCAGCGAACCTTTACCGTCCGGCGCAATGAATTCGGCTTCGTCTATAACAATAATGCGCTCGGTGTCGGCCTTGATTACGTGTTTGTGAACGATACAAAGAGGCAAAGTGATACCCCGGAGCACGAGCAAATAGCGTTCTCGATGAGTGGCCGTCTCAGCGAATTTTGGACCACCAAATTCCGCCTGGTTCATGATTTTTCACAAGGGGAGAACCACGCACGAGAAGTTGTCTTCGGGGTCAATTATGGCGATGAATGTTTCACCTTTGGGATTGATATTGAGCATACGGATGTGCGAGACGAAGAAATTGGACCTGACACAGCGATCTTATTTCGGATCAATTTTACCCACCTCGGCAATTTGGCGCTGAATGCGCAAGATGGTAAATAGGTGCGACACATCACCTTTTTCATCGTAAACTAGGGTTAACATGCAACGGTTAAACGGCAAATTAATGCTGCAAAAAGTGCCAAAAGCGGCGCAGATTTGGTCTCTTAAACTGCTTGCCGTCGGGATGCTGCTTGTAAGCATGGGGGAGCATGCACCGGCGTCCGCCCAAACAAATGGTGCTTTGGGCCGCATCGCAGCCGTCGTTAATGAACGTGTCATTTCACGCCAAGATTTGAGCGCCCGGATTAATCTTTTGCTGGCCACCTCCGGACGCAAAGCAACCCCAGAGATTCGCCGCCGCCTGGCCGGCGGGGTCTTACGAACCCTCATCGATGAAGAATTGAAACTTCAGGAAGCCGGCCGTCTGGGCATCGAAATTAATGCCGTCGATTTAAAACAAGCTTGGGCCAATGTGGCCCGCCGAAACAATACCTCGGTCAACGTCCTGCGCGAGAAATTAGCCCGCCAACGCGTGCAATTGAGCACGATTGACCGGCAACTGCAGGCAGAAATAGTCTGGTCTCGGCTGGTTGCCGCAAAATTCCGCAATCAAACCCAAGTCAGCAACGCTGATGTGGATGCGGCCGTCAGCCTTTTCAACGCAAATCTGAGTAAACCGCAAGCCTTGCTATCCGAAATCCTGCTGCCTGTTGCCGACCCGGAGGACGACGCCGGTGTGAAACAGAATGCCGACTTGCTGGTGCGCCAGCTGCGCGACGGCAGCGATTTTGCCGGTACCGCTCGTGAGCACTCCCAAGGCCCAACGGCGGCTGACGGCGGCAGCCTGGGTTGGCTTGCCTCACAGCGCTTGCATCCGCGATTGGATGCAGCCGCGACGGCGTTAGAAATCGGCGAAATCAGCGCCCCAATCCGAACCGTACTTGGCTACCATATTCTGCGCTTAGATGATCGTCAGGTGCGTGACGGCGCCCGCCCACTGCTTGATAAGGTTACCTTGGCGCAGCTGTTCGTGCCGCTGCCGGCAACAGCTGATGCGGCAACAAAATCACGGCAGCGCGACATCGCCGATACGGCCAGCCAAACAGCAAAATCATGTGATGACATTCGCCAACGCGCCATTGAGATTAAATCCCCTGCAAGCCCCGACCTGGGCACCCTTGTGGTTGGTGAATTGGCGCCAAAGTTGCGGGATAAGATCGTCGATCTGAAGCCGGGGTCGGCCTCAGCACCGATAAAAATGCCAACCGGTCATATGGTTTTAATGATTTGCGACAGGCAAACCAATAAGCCAAAGATACCAAGCCGTGCGCAATTTCGCCAACGTCTGGAAAATGAACGCTTACAAAACTACGCGCGGCAATATTTGATGGACTTAAGACGTATCGCGACAATCGACCGCCGAATTTAAGTCAGCTATGCATCCTGAGCCGCCGCAACTGAAAAAGCCAATCGTGATCACCTGCGGGGAACCTGCCGGCGTGGGCGCCGAGATCACGGTGAAAGCGAAATTATGGCGGCCCAACCTGCCGGCATTTGCCTTGCTTGATGCGCCCGACCGACTGGCGGCAATGACCACTGCCCATAACTGGCCGATTAAAATTTTGCCGATTGATGATCCGGCGCAGGCCTTACATGCAGGCCCTGACGAGCTGCCTGTTCTCGGCGTGGATTTTGCTGTCCCGCCGAAACTTGGCCGGCCCGACAGTGCGAATGGCGCAGCTGTCATCAAAGCGATCAGCGATGCTGCCGACTATGTGAAAAATGGCACAGCTGCGGCCATGGTCACCAACCCAATTCAAAAAACCGTGCTTTACCAAAGCGGCTTTGAATACCCGGGCCATACCGAGTTTTTAGCGCATCTCGGCGGCGTCCCTGAAAGTGTCATGATGTTGGCAGTGCCTGGCCTTCGCGTCGTGCCAATAACGATCCATCTGCCCTTATCGGCCGTTCCAGGGGCGTTAAGCGTGGAAAAAATTGTCACTGCCGGGCGCATAACGGCGGCCGCCCTGGCGCGCGACTTTGGTTTGCCGCAGCCGCGGCTCGCCTTTACCGGCCTGAACCCGCATGCCGGCGAAGACGGCAGCATTGGCCGCGAGGAAATTGACATAATCATTCCCGCCATTCAGCACCTTCAAAATGACGGCATTGCGGCCAGCGGACCGTTCGCTGCAGATAGTCTGTTTCACAGCGATCATCGCGACAGTTTTGATGTCGCCATGTGCATGTATCATGACCAAGCTTTAATCCCATTGAAAACACTGGATTTTTGGCGCGGCGTGAACATCACCCTTGGGTTGCCATTTGTGCGCACCTCACCGGATCATGGCACCGCCTTGGACATTGCCGGCACCGGCCAAGCTGATCCACGCAGCATGATCGCAGCGATTGAGAGCGCCGCTGAAATGGCCCATAACCGCGCCCAGCAGGCAATCGCATGAATGCCGACAGCGCAGATGATGCCGTTGAAAATTTGCCGCCACTGCGCAGCATCATCGCTGACCATCAACTTTCGGCGCGCAAACACTTAGGGCAGAACTTTCTGCTTGACCTGAACTTGACGCGCCGAATTGCACGTGCCGCCGGACCGCTTGAGCGGGGCACCATTGTTGAAATCGGACCAGGCCCGGGCGGCCTGACTCGGGGGCTGCTGCTTGAAGGGGCGCAGCGCTTGGTTGCGGTTGAAAAAGATGCCCGCGCCGTCGCTGCCTTAGAAACCTTGACGGTGGCCGCAGGTTCCCGTCTGACCGTTCACCTGGCCGACGCCAGCAGAGTTAATCTTGCTGATTTAGGCCCGGCACCCATCAGAATTGCGGCAAATTTGCCCTATAACATTGCCACCCAATTGTTAATCGGCTGGCTGCATCACCTTGACCATATTGCCTCCATGACATTGATGTTCCAGCGTGAAGTCGCCGACCGTCTGGTCGCCGCGCCAGGCAGCGCAGCCTATGGCCGGCTTTCCGTTTTGGTGGGCTGGCTGACCAAGGCCGAAAAACTTTTTGATCTGCCGGCAAGTGCTTTTACACCACCGCCAAAAGTTACCTCTACCGTGGTCCGCTTAATCCCGCGTGCACAGCCGTTGGCAGCCGCGAACAGGGCGACGCTGGAACGTTTAACGGCGGCTGCATTTGGGCAACGGCGGAAAATGCTGCGTGCCAGCCTACGCAGCTTAGGCGGTGCCGACATGCTGACGGCCGCCGGCATCAACCCGCAGGCCCGACCGGAAGAATTATCGATTGAGGATTTTTGTCGGATCGCCCAAACCCTCGATGGGCAAGCGCCAGGTTAATAGCCTTGACGCAGGTATTTAACGAAATCTGTTAGTCCCAATTGGCGGTCACGGCGCAGTCGCTCTGCGGCCAGGATTGCCCGCACTTGGGCAACGCTGTCGGAAATTTTATGGTTGACGATGATGTAGTCATATTCGCGGTAATGGCTGATTTCATCGGCTGCTTTTGACATTCGCTCGGCGACTACGGCCGGACTGTCCTGGGCCCGGCTTCGCAGGCGGCGCTCCAGCTCCGCTGTCGATGGCGGTAAAATAAACACACTGACAAGGTCGGCACGCGCCTGGTCGGCCATTTGCTGTGTGCCCTGCCAGTCGATATCAAATAAGACATCACTGCCTTCAGCCAAGGTTTGTTCAACCTGTTGGCGCGGGGTGCCGTAATAATTGCCAAAGACCTTGGCATGTTCCAGCAGCTCGCGGCGATTGATCATCAGGGTGAATTCTTCGGGATCAACGAAAAGATAGTCACGGCCATGCACTTCGCCGGGTCGGCGGGCCCGGGTGGTTGCGGAAACGGACAAGGTCAATGCATCATCTTGTTCTAACAAAGCGCGGGAAATAGAGGTTTTACCAGCCCCGGAAGGTGAGGATAAAACCAGCATTAAACCGCGACGTGTGATCATGGTGTCATTGGTCATGGTCAACCTGTCTATTCAACATTCTGGACTTGTTCGCGAAATTGCTCGATCCGGCTTTTTAAATCCAGCCCAATTCGGGTGAGCTCCAGATCAACCGCTTTTGAGCATAAGGTATTGGCCTCACGGTTTAGTTCCTGACACAGGAAATCCAATCGCCGACCAACAGGCTCGGCGGTATTTAACAATGCGTCGCCAGCCTCAATATGCGCCGCCAGCCGGTCAATCTCCTCGCGCACATCGGCCTTTGTCGCCAGCATTGCCAGTTCCTGCGCCAACCGATCCTCGCTCACCGGCGGATTAGCGGTTAGCAAAAGGTCAAGTTGCTCAACAAGCCGATGTTTCAGCATTTCCGGTTGCCCGGCCGCCCGTTCGCCGGCCGCCGCCGTTAACGCTTTAATCGCGGTCAACTGGTCGGATAGAACCACTTGCAAGCGTCCACCTTCCGCATCGCGTGCGCTGGCAAGCAGCTCAACGGTTGCCTGCAAACCGGCCAGCGCGGCAGTGACGACCTGCTGGCGTTGGCTGCTGTCAATATCCCGTTCGGCCAGCTCAAGCATACCGCGCAAACCAAGTAAGGCGTCTAATCGCGGCGGCGACGGGAAAACCTGTCCGCCAGCTTCCAAACGCGCTTGTAAGGCAAGAATCTCGGCCAGCATTTGCTCATTGACGGCCATTGCCGTCGGGCCGGTATTAACGGTCACCGATAATTGCGCATTAACGGCGCCGCGCCCTAAAGCTTGGTCTAACAGCCGCCGTGCCGCCGCCTCCATATCCTCATAGCCATGGGGCAAACGAAAGCGAATATCTAGGCCTTTGGCATTGACTGTCTTTAACTCCCAAGCCCAATCAGCAAAGATCCCGTCACCAAGGTCAAGCTGACCCTTGTAACGGGCAAATCCAGTCATACTTTTCACGGCCATTCAGGAATCCTTTCGCCAGTTGCCCCACGATAACCTTTGGCAGCACAGAGCAACCACTATATCTAGGGGAGCAGTGTGCAACAAGGCGGCAGCGAAAAGGGTGCGTGTTCATGGCATCACCACAGCCAAAAGCGATTTTAATTACCGGCGCGAGCAGCGGTCTTGGTGCCGCCTTGGCGGCGCATTTCGCCGCCCCGGGGAAAACACTTTTTTTATCCGGACGCCATTCCGAGCGGCTTGCCAAGGTTGTTGCTAATTGCCGGAAATCCGGCGCGACGGTGCACGCGGACTATATTGACGTGACCGATCAAGGCGCCATGCAACGCTGGATCACGCGCTGCGATCGGCAGGCCCCCCTTGAGCTGGTGATTGCGAATGCGGGGGTTTCCGGCGGTACCACCGACGGCCCTGAGGGCAACCAGCAAACACGGCATATTTTCGCCATCAATATTGACGGTGTCCTAAACACAATTTTTCCGGCGATCCCCTTGATGGCAAAACGGCACAAGGGGCAAATCGCCCTTGTCAGTTCGGTTGCCGGTTTCATGGGGTTGCCGAATGCACCGGCGTATTGTGCCTCAAAAGCTGCGGTCAAAACCCTGGGTGAAGGCATGCGGCCAAATCTTGCCGCACAAGGCATAAAGCTGTCCGTCATCTGCCCCGGCTATGTGAAAACAGCGATGACTGACGCAAATAATTTCCCGATGCCGTTTTTGATGCCGGCGGAGCGTGCCGCCGCCTTGATCGCTCGCCGCTTGGCCGCCAATCATGGGCGTATTGTTTTTCCATGGCCGATGTTGGTGCTGGCGCGCATCATGCAAGCCTTACCCGCCGAATGGCTTGGTCGGATGATGATGCGGCTGCCGGCAAAAGCGGCTGCGCCGCCGAGCCCTTAAACCTGCCTTAGTGACCGCCGTAATCGCTCAAATCAGCTTCTTCTGCGGCCGGAAAATCAATATGTAAGTGATTGCCGTCACAATCATGACAATTGACCTGGCGAACGCCCGTATCCGGTAAAACTCGGCAATAATAGGCGATTTTTTCAGCCCGCAAATGCGCCAGAAAGTCTGCCAGGCCTGAGGCCGAGAACGCAAAATGCTCTAGCTGCTGTTCGGGATCATAAGGGCCGGGCTGACTGTCGACCCCGACCACATGCACCGCTGCCGCTTCGCCATGACCTGCCGTTAACCAAGCGCCCGGAAAGGAGAACCCTGGGCGCGGCCCAGGCTTCAGTCCCAAAACACGGCCATACCAGGCGACCAATTGTTCGACATTTGCGGTTCGAAGGTTCACATGATCCAATTTAAGATTCATCGGTATCGCCTCTATGGTTTACATTTACACCCGTTATAATTGTAACCCTTCCAGGTACCAAACAGAAAGAGTTTTGAGCGCGTATGACCCCTGACCTGATTGATAATAATATGGCGCGGCATCTCTTCCTCGACCATCACAAATTAAGTGCCGATACCTTTGCACAGACCGGCCGTGCCGGTTTGGCCGATCTCGTCACCGAATTAGGCTTTGTACAAGTCGACAGCATCCGAACGGTTGAGCAAGCTCACCATCATATTTTGTTCAGCCGCAGCGGCCGATATCGGCACAATTTGTTAACCCATCACCTTGAGCATGAGCGCAGCTTGTTTGAAAACTGGACCCATGATGCGGCGGTCATCCCGGTTAAATGGTTTGGCTATTGGCACCCACAGTTTCAGCGTGTGCGTCGGAAAATCTTGGCCAATCGATGGTGGCGACAGCGGCTAGGTGAAGATTATCAGCGCACCTTATCGAACATTAAAGCCCAGATTGCCGAAAACGGCCCGATCATGGCGCGCGACGTTGGTGATGCCGAGAAACCGACAAGCCCAGGTGGCAGTTGGTGGGGGTGGCGACCCTCAAAATCGGCGCTTGAATTCATGTGGCGAACCGGCGAACTGGCGGTTACCGGGCGGCGGGGCTTCCAGAAAGTCTATGATTTGACCGAGCACGTTATCCCGGCGCGGTACTATCATCATCAGCCAACCGAAGCAGAATTTATTGACTGGGCGTGTTGCTCTGCCATTGAACGGTTAGGATTTGCCATGGCCAGCGAAATTGCACGCTTTTGGGAAGCCGTCTCCATCAAAGAGGCGACCGCATGGTGCAACACCGCAGGGCGCAATAAACTGCGCAGTGTCGATGTTCAGATGGCTGACGGCGGATACCAGCGGATGGTCGCCCGAGCCGATATTTTTAGCCGCCAAAACGATATACCGCCGGCGACGGCTCGGCTGCGACTGCTTAGCCCCTTCGATCCAATTTTGCGGGACCGCAACCGCGCGGCGCAACTTTTCGGCTTCACCTACAGGTTCGAAGCCTTTGTCCCAGAACCCCAAAGGCAATTTGGCTATTATGTTTTGCCGATTTTAGAGGGTGATCGGTTGATTGGCCGCATTGACCTCAAAGCCGTTCGTGAGCAAAGCCATTTAAGGATCAATGGCGCCTGGCTTGAGCGCCGCCTTCGCTGGACCACAATTCGACGTAACCGACTGGCCCGCGAGCTGCAGCGATGGTGCACGTTTTTGGGACTTCAAACATGCGATGCACCGCCTCAATAACAGGTAAATGGCATCAATTTGTCGGTGTAGCGGCGGGCAATGTCGCCGCAATTTTCTCGGCTGAATAGCCAAGTTCCTCAAGAATTTCGGCGCCATGCGCGCCCAGGTTAGGCGCCGGAAAGCGCACTTCGCAGGGCGTCCCTGTCATTTTAACCGGGAAACCCGTTACCCGCACGGGGCCATGGCCTGGGTGATCAATATCTATGGCCATGTCTTGGGCTTGCACTTGTGGATCATCGAATACTTCCGCCAGGCTCATGACCCGGCCACAGGGGCAGCCGGCCTCATTAATGACGGTGATCCAATGATCCACGGATTGCTTACAGGTTTCCGCATTAATCAAAGCGTTTAACGCAGCGCGGTTTGTCATACGCGCCTGATTATCTCGAAAGTCATCCTGGGTCAGCAAATCACTCAGCCCAAGGGCACCTAAAAACTGCGTGACATTATAAGGCTGGCTTGGGGCGACAGCGATCTGCCCATCGGCTGCCTCAAACAGGCCATAAGGCGCGGTAATGGGATGATCGTTGCCGGTACGCGCCGGGTTCTGACCGGTCGCAAAATATTCTGCCGATAAATACGCCAGGAAACTAATTAAGCCATTGGTCAGGGCTGTTTCCACCACCTGCCCGCGTCCCGGTGGCTGTGCCGACGCCAGACCACCCCGGGCAACAAGTGCTGAGGCGGTTCCAAATGCCGCGTAAAGGCCGGCGATTAAATCACTCAATGGCGGGGCACCGCGCATCGGATCACCATCAGGAAGCCCTGTGGTGCTCATAAAGCCGCTCATTGCTTGTGCGATAAAATCAAAGGAAGGTCGGTCGTTATATGGTCCGGTACTGCCATACCCTGTAATTCGGGTAACCACCAGGGCGGGATTGAGGGCATCAAGTCGGCCCTGATCAAAGCCCATGGCATCAAGGACACCGGGGCGATAGTTTTCCACTAAAACATCGGCCTGGCGGATCAGATCCGCGAGTACAGCCTTACCCTGCTCGCTGCGCAGGTCGAGGATGATGGAGCGTTTATTGCGGTTAAATTGCGCGAAATACCAGCTGACACCATATTTGAAAGCCCCTTGCCCGCGGATCGGGTCACCGCCATTCGGACTTTCCACCTTGATCACATCGGCACCCATATCGGCAAGCATCATAGAGCAAAACGGCCCCGCCAAAATACGTGTTAAATCAATAACTTTAATGCCAGTTAGGGCACCCATATTTTATCCTCCGAACCGCTCGCCAACGATCATGCGGTGACGATTCTCTGATTAACCGCGCTCGGTTTCTGGCTTGCCACGCTCAGATAAGGCAATTCCGCCGAGAACAAAAACCAGAGCGAGACCGTGGAACAGTGAAAAAACCTCTGCCAGGATCAAGACGCTGAGTATGGCCGCAAAGACGGGCACCAGATTGACAAAAACCCCTGCCCGTGACGGCCCAACCAATTGGACACCGCGAAGAAAAAAGATCTGCGACAGGAATGACGGAAAAATGACCACGAAGCCAACAATCAACCAACCTTTTGTTGACGGCCACGCGAAATCGCCACTGATAATTTCATACCCTAAAAAGGGTAAGCTGGTGACCAACGCCCCGACGGACATGGTCGAGAACATCGCCAAACCGGAGACTTGCGGGCGTCGCCGCAACGCCACGGTATAAGCGGCGTACAGCCCACATGCGGTCAGCATAATTAAATCGCCGCTATTCAATTCAAGCTGAATAAGACGTTGCAAATCGCCGCGACTGGCAACCACGATGACCCCAATAATCGTGATCGCAACCCCCAGCATTTGCAACTGCGTCACAACTGAGCGGAAAAAAATGAAACTACCCAGCATGACAAAAACAGGAATCGCGCCCTGCAAAATCCCAATGTTCAGCGCCTCTGTGCGCTGCGCAGCGATATAAAACAACGTATTAAAAAGCGTAAATCCAACTGCGCCGAGGAGGAATAGAAAAGGCAAGTGCTGACGTAAAACCGGCCAATCATCGCGCATCGACTTGCGGGCAAAAATGGCGATTAACGCCACCACACCCAGCCAACGAAAGGCCACCAACACAGCTGGCGAAACTTCACCGACAGCTAACTTGCCGGCAACCGCATTGCCGCCCCAAATCAAAGTTGTGCACACCAACAAAAGGTACGCATTGCCATATAAATGTTTGACCATTTTCAGCGACATCCACGCCCTGAGCGGACGCAGGTATGCGCTTGCCGGCAAGAGATATCATTGTCGCATGTTTGCCGGACGCACATTTCTTGAGCCTTGAAGACTGGGAACGCGAGTGAAGCCCGGATTATGGTCGCCACTGGGGTACGCTTCAAGCTCTTTAGCAAATAATTTATCGTTTCATATCGTCGCTTGCGGCAGGACCAAGGGGTAATATCAACCGATTAAGCATTTTCGAAACACTATCCTCACATTAAAAAAACCGTGAATCAAGAAAGATTTTGATTTTCTGATTTTTTATCTTTTATGGTAAATTCTTGATACATTACAGTAAATTTAGTACGGATAATCTCAAAAAACTGCATTTACTGTCATTTTTTGAATATTTTTATAGTCTTATTGCGATTTGCCTGTACAAGATAGCTAGTTATCCTGGCGAGTAGATTTGTTTGTGATAAAAAAAGCCAACCTGTTCTCGGTCAGTGTAGTATTTAATGCATGGACAACGGAGTTAGCTTTGAAAGAAAACAAAGAACGCATCTACCTTGAGTTAGCAGAGCGCTTACGGCGACTTCGCAAAATGCATGGCTGGAGCCAATCTGAAATCGCCTCAAAGCTTGGCTGGACAAACACTTCCTACTCGGACATCGAAGGTTTTCGCAAAAAATGCGACCTTAACAGCCTAGTCGAGCTGGCAGAGCTTTACCAATTGAATCCAGATTTTCTAATCACGGGTAATCGTGACCAACTGTCCGCCGAGATGATTGCCAAGATGGAAAAATCACTTGAGTGGATGCATTGGTAATTTCGTCATTTAGGGGTGCTGATTTTACGACCGCTACGGCGCTGATCTAGCATAGCAATAATGTATATTTTCGTCGGAAAACCGCAGCATCTGGCGACGCCGAGACGGTTAGACAGGCACCTGCTTGCCGGCGGCCCCGGCTGCGTCATACGGTGCTTTTGAATTTAAAACCCCTTATCCTTGGCTAAATTTCGTCATTTTTGACGCCTGGGTATAACGTGGGCTGCCGCCGTGCCGCATGCTCAAATTTGATCGCCCGCCGAGATGCTAGTTCTGTATCGATGCGGTCAACCAGCGCCTGCGATTTATCGACATTCCGCTTTCGTTGGATCGATCGTGTGGCAATCCGCCGGTGGCTCAGCAATTCACGATAGGTGAGAAATTTATAGTCCATGCCTCGGCTCAAACTTTCGTGTTTCGATTCGCATTTTTGGCCTTGATCAACAGCACGGCGTGTTGGCATCGAAGCAAGCCGGGAAGTTGCCGGTCAAAGACCTCGCCGCGGGCAGCTGATATTCAAATCACCGTCACGATTGATCACTGGAAGGATAGATAAATCGACAACCCATGGCTTGCGGTTTGCTGTCGCAGAGCATTTCCGCAGGCAACACCCAGGTGCCGAAGCGAATACCTGTGATAAAGGTAAACTCTGGGTACCGGATTGCCGTTACCGTCGCGGTTTTCAAAAGACCTGCAAGATCACTCTCATCTCGGATGTCCAACTTGGTTTGCATTTGCCCGGAATAGACGCCCCACTGAGGGCGCCAAATCGCCAACACCGGTGCCGGTTGCGCGCTAACATGGTGACCGCGATCTTGGTGCGTGGAAAATTGCCGTGACTGTTGCAGATCTTTGGCCGGCACTTGAAGCGTGATGTTACCGGCTTTCATCTGCACACAGCAGGTGTCGGCGAATATCCCCCGGCAATGACCATAAAAACCTTCCTGGGCAGTGAACTCATAGTCAGGATGAAAAATGCGATGTTCCGGCGGTGGCGGCCGCACGACCAGTGATCGGCGCTGACGGCCATTTCGGCCGGTGATGTAATCAATCAGGGTGTAACCGTCTTTGAGAACAGCTGTCTCATTGGCTTGCCACCAGTTTGCCGTTTCCAGCGTGACCTGCTTGAGCACCAGTTCGGCCCCCGGGCCTGACACATCAACTCTCACCTGCATAAATGACACAGCCTCCCCGACCCGCGCATCGACCATGCCTGCCGACAAAACAACGGCATTACTTCATGGCGACCAAGATGATATTTTTGCCGAATAAAAATCGCAGGCCAAGTCGATCCAAAAACCGCGATATCGGGAACAACACCTGATCATAGAATCGCAATGATTTTGCAGATCCAATGCCGTTCGCAACATCAAAGCCAACAATCTTCATGAAGAGCGAGGCGAAAAATCCGACGCTGTCGGCATAATGAAGCTTGACCACCTTCAAACCGGCTTGCGCGCATTTATCTCTTAATTCAGCAATTTCATACCGGCGATAATGCCCGACGGCCTTATCAAGCTCCGTCCAAAGCAACATTCTCGCAGGCAAATAAAGATAGACCCGCCCGTTGTCATTTAACTTATCTCGCATCAGCCGCAAGGCACCGACATCATCCTCAATGTGCTCCAACACGTTGGACGAAAAAATGACGTCAGCTGCCGGCGCCAATGTTAAATCCTGCCGGTGGGCTAAATTGCGCTTTTCAAGATAGCTGATATTCGCCTGATCAATTTCAATACACAGGGGGGCGACATCAAACCGATCTCTGAAAATCACCGATAAGGTGCCGATGCCGGCGCCAAAATCAATCACTTGGTCGGTCGCCGCAACATAGCTCATCGCCGATTGAACAATATCCAGGTTATAATTCTCCATCACCTCGATATTCAATATCAGGTCGATACCGGAGTAATGCGTGTTCTGCGCAGTTTGCATGATCGCTCTCACCGCTACACCGAAACCTTACAAAATAAACATCTGCTCAGACCTCAAATTTCAGCCAAGCAGCGTGTCTATTATCGCCTGCTTTCGCCACCCGAGCGATATTTTTATGTCTTATTTCAATCCGCCGCCGACGCAAATTCTCGATTGGTGGCGGAAAAATACTCATCAGGATATAAATGCCATATCACCAAACCAAATGCCGTCATATAATCAGAAAAAAACATATTTCATATTATTTTTGATAATTTTTTCGATTTAGAAATATTTATTTTTGAAAATTTTTTACCCAATATATTTTTGAAATATTTATATTATTTTGTTTGATTATTGTATTATTATGCTTAATTTATTATCCATAATCTTTTTCTTACTTATATTTAGGTATTTGTTTTAAAGCTTAAAAGATAGTGCAATAAGATAATTATTTTGATCGATATTGCTCAGAAGGGATGTGAACATCATATAAATGAACTTGATTGGATATCGTGACGCTCTCGTAAACTCAGGCATACGGATGTTCTGCTCAAAGCCGTATGGCCTCGAGTTGATGCTTATCTTGGATACGGCAGAAAAAGATGATGATGACAACGGCATTGATGATACGTTCGATTCAATCCTGTTCAACAAACCACGTCGGGGTGCTTTTTCGAATTTTTTGAAGTTGCTGCTGATTAATGGGCACATCCAGAAAATACCAAGCAGCACGAAAGCAAGTAAGAGTGTGCTGCGGTTAAGCCCGGATGTTACGATGGCGGTTAAATTGATCAGACATATCTGAATGTTACTGCGCCGATATTGATATGCAAACCACCCGTCAACAGCGCCAAGAATAGGGTCCCGGCCGTTTTTTCAACCGATTTGATCGCCACCTCAGCGCCAGGTATCAAACCGTTTTGAGATCGCGTCTCTGGCGGACTGCGGCGTCTCACTTGCCCCGGAAAGTACCACATTTGTCACCTGAATGCCGGTCGATTATCGGCGGCAAGCTTCGGTCACCCTAGCAGGTATCTGGGTGGAAAAGTTCGGCTGGAGATAACCGGCGCGAGGTCAAGTGTTGGTCATGGCAATACCGGCAAAAAGCCTCAAGGTCGGCGGAATTCTTGTCCACCCCATATGACCAATAATCCGCGCCCATAACAGTCACGGCCTGCTCATAGGCTTCCGCAAACCATGGAGACATTTGCCGATTTGCCGAACTTTCAGCAACCGATTTTACCCGCGCCATGGCAATCTCACGGGCGTCCATAAACAACTTGAATACGGCCCCGGCAAGGGCCGGATGTCTGTCGGAGACTGACTTTTTAATACCGAGAATATGCATCGGCGGAAATATTTTGGTACGCTGGAAATA
Organism: SAR116 cluster bacterium AG-355-O21; assembly: GCA_003280605.1. Classification (GTDB taxonomy): domain Bacteria; phylum Pseudomonadota; class Alphaproteobacteria; order Thalassobaculales; family Thalassobaculaceae; genus TMED26. Next base: position 37,195 of record QCEM01000021.1, read on the forward strand.
GTCACGCTCTGCGGGGCCTGCAGGATCAATTAAGCGCCGCACCCTTGGATCAGCGTCCGAAAATGCCCGCGGCGGTGCCGGCGCAATAATGGCATCCAGCTCTCCTGCCAAGATGGCGGCATTTAAACTCACCGTCGGGTCAAGGGGCTGTAGGTCGATTGTGGGTGGGATTTGCAAGCTAAGGCGTTCCACCCGACCCGGTATATTCAGCCCGCCGGTGCGATATTTCAAGGCGCTTACGTCAACACCATATTCATCGGCTAGAATACCGCGCACCCAAACCGCCAGGGTCATCGCATACTCAGGCACGCCAACAACCCGTCCTTCCAAATCTTTTGGCGACGTTATCCCCTGGTCAGCACGCACATAGATGGCACCATGACGGAAAGCCCGGGATAGAAAAATCGGCAAGCCAATATATTGGCTTTCCCCGCGCGACAGTTGGATCAGGTAGCTGGCAAAAGATAATTCGGTGATATCGAACGGCGCCGCACCGACCGCAAGGGGAAAAAGCGTGCCAGGCGGCTCGGCATGACATTGCAACTTGAATCCATCCAGTTGGAGGCTGCCGTCAAGCACAGGCAAAGCACGATCATAATCCCAGCACGCAAGAGTTATTTTGCACATGATCGCGCTCACCTCACCCCGCTGAAGCCGATGTTGACTCATGGGGAAAATGCAACAAAGTCAATTTACTATGAAAGAATTATGTA